>NZ_JBVVAK010000092.1:0-31474 GCF_055792825.1 Microvirga sp. GN3 | reverse complement strand
CAGCGCCTCAGGCTCGAATGCTGGCGATGGTCTGACTATCCCAGGGGAATGCATTTCAGACAAGGCATGGGAACATAAGGAAACTCCTCTGGTTGAGAGGCATGTCCCGCTACTTCTTCGATACGCGCGAGGGCCAGACATTTACGCCCGATGACGTAGGCTTGGAGTTCGACAGCCTGGATGAGGCCGAATACGAGGCCGCCTGTGCGGCGGCGGAAATCGGCCGGGACCGGCTGCCGGAGGGCGACAGCCGCGAGGTCACAGTCGAGGTCAGAGACGAACATCGTCAGTGGGTGCTGACTGTGACGGTTTCGATGGAGATCCACCGGGCGGAGCTGCTGCCGCCGCGGGCGTGAGACAATCGTCCACGAATTTCCGAGAAGCGCCTTTATGGAACTAGCCCTTGTCGAGCCAATTCTCCTTTTTGGACCAATGGAAGCCGTCGAGCCGGGCATGCCGCGCTTGAGCTCGACCTCTTCGAGATTGGGGAACCGAGCCTTCACGAGCTTCCAGATATACGTGGTGACGTTCTCGAGAGAGGCGATGCCGATCTCGGGGTTGAGATCGAGATTGCCGTGATCGAGGCCCGATCCGTGCTCGCCCTTGATTTCCTTGATGTAGTTCTCGACCTCATAGAGATTGACCGGCCAGCCATAGATCTCGTCGACGGCTCCACCGAAGGTGAGTTTGACGATGAAGGTGTGTCCATGCAGCCCGGAATAGGGAGCCACCGAGTGCGCGGCTTCGAACGTAAACTCGCAATATGTCTTCATTTCTGACTCCAAGAGCCTGTTCTCTTCCGCAGGTTCGGATGTGCGCTGAGGTCCTCGCAGCTTGTGCCCATGGGGACGCCAGCTGGCAAACTTTTCTATTCAGAACTTATGCAATCCGGCGTGGCGCATTCCTGTAGGAGGCGGCCCTGATCTCGCTGACCTCTGCCAAGCAGGCAGAGGCAAGATACGATCGTAGGCTCAATTGAATCCGAACGCGTAGCCGACGAAGACCAGAGCGAACGCCACATCCATGAAGAAAGGCATGGAGAAGGCTGATGCCGAGATGGCCTGCCCCCTGAGAAGTGGTCCTCCCTGATGTATGGCTTTCAAGCCGAATGGAGGACAAGCGAATGAGCAAGAAGAGACACACGGCCGAGGACATCGTCGCGAAACTGCGGCAGGTGGATGTGCTGACGGCACAGGGCCGCACAGTGGCCGAGGCGGTCCGGCAGATCGGCGTGACCGAAGTGACCTACTACCGCTGGCGCTCCGAGTACGGCGGGCTGAAGTCCGATCAGGTCAGGCGCCTGAAGGAACTGGAAGCCGAGAACGCCAGGTTGCGTCGCGCCGTCTCGGATCTCACTCTCGACAAGATGATCCTGAAAGAGGCTGCCAAGGGAAACTTCTAAGCCCCGCCCGCCGGCCACCCCAGCCGTAGCGCCACGACCGATCATGCACTAACATTGACACCGGACCACCTCGTGGGGGCTGGCCAAAGCCCCGACCGGCTTTCAACATAGCCGGGCAAGGTGCGGCTGCGGGTGATCTGTTGGAAATCGGAAAACTTCACCTTGAGCGTCACCGTGCGCCCGCGTATGCCGGTCTGCTCGCAATGCTGCCAGACCTTATCTATGATTGGCTGGAGTGCAGCCTTCATTTCCCCGAAGCTCTCCAGATCCTTCTCGAAGGTGGATTCGGCGCCAATGGACTTGCGGATGCGGCCGGGCTGGACTGGGCGATGGTCAACAGCACGGGCAACCCAGAAATAGCGGGTTCCGGTCTTTCCGAAGCGTTCCTGCAGGAAGTCCCGCGCCTGAGCCTTCAGGTCGGTGAAGATGCCGAGCTCACTCATCTTCCTCGCTGTGGCCGGGCCGATGCCATGAAACTTGCCGACCGGGAGGCTCTCAACGAAGGCTGCCCCCATCGCCGGCATAATTACGAACTGGCCATTCGGCTTGATCTGATCCGATGCCATTCTAGCCAGAAACTTGTTGAAGCTGATTCCAGGCGAAGCTGTCAGATGGGTCTCATGCCAGATTCTGGCTCTGATTTTCCGTGCCACATAGGTGGCATGCGGGATGCCCTTCAGGTTCTCAGTTAAATCGAGATACGCCTCATCAGCGACAGAGGCTCCGCCAGTGGCGTATAGGCATAGAAGATCTCCCGGATCTGGCGCGAGACCTCGCGGTAAACGTCGAAGATCAAGAGCCGAAGGTAGGAAGCTCGAGATGGAAGTTTGTGGCTCGCCTCCATGGCTGAAGGTCTCCTGCGGTTCACGCAGTGAAATTTGTTCACTGACAGAAACGTCCGATGTTCCTGTCCAAAGCGGAAGTTCGCCCCCTATGCAGCAAGTCGTTCCCCCACGTCCTTGATGTCGTAGGATATCCTCAATGATTGGTTATTGGACATGATGCACCGCATAGTCTCGAGCACGGCATTAGGCGGCGGATCCTTGAGGACGATATGCCTTTGGGCCGAAACTCTCACCTCAGTGGGCGGCAATTACGCCAGCTCGATTGGGATGACTGTCGTGATACTCATCGGCCAAAATCCAGCCATCGTTCAGGCCCGGCAAAATTGCACGGCTGAAGAGCCAGTCGATGGGGCGGCGCCAGTCTCTCAGGATTTGGAAGGCCTCGGGGGCGAATTCTGTCACCACAACATCAAAGTTTCTGGCCCTTAATTCCAGTGCGAGTCTCTCCAGAAACAGCGGATTGGTATCGACAAGGAGGATGCGTTGCTCCTCAATTGTATTCATAACTGCCTCCTGGCACCGAGCCAGACTGCCCAAATGCTGCAATAAAATTTCTCGACAACCTGTCAATAATCGAAATTACCAATTGCGTTTTCAGATCTCCATTAGACCTGCAGATGTCCTGACAGTCGGAAGGTTCAGAAGACCTATACTTTGGGTGATAGCAGTTGGTGCTACGTAGTGAATACCATGACCATGCTCAGGTCCGTTGATCGGTTGCGATACACCTAGCTCGGATAGCACCCGCCGGGCTAATCGGCCTGCGCCCGTGAGTACCTTGGCACCGAGATGACCGCCCAGCGCTATTCCGGTAGGCCTGATCTTCGAAGTCCATCCGTCAATAGATCCAAATCTTTTATTCGCCGAAGCTGCACCCAGTCACGGAGGTTGGAGACGCATAGAGAAGGATCCAGTTGGCCCAACTTGCGCACTGCGCGCTCTGCCTCGCTCACTCGGCCTGCGAGTGCCTCGCTTGCGGCAACGATCCCAGCAGCGAGCGCGAAGTTCGGTAATTCCCCTAATGCCTTGCCGGCCCATAGCGAAGCAAGGTCATAGCTTCCGGCCAGCAAATGAGCCAGTGCCATACCGGTCTGCATCCGAGGCATCTCTGGGTCTAAAGGGCTCAGTCTCATGCCCTTCGCAAGGCGCTCAATTGCATCATTTGGTTCCCCGCGGACAATTCTCTGGAATCCACTAAGGCACCACGCTGCCAGGAGATTGGGATTAAGCACCAGTGCCCTGTCAAGCAGTGCAATGCAGGCGTCGAGGTCTCCTCCGAAATGGCCGAGGGCGTGACCGCCACGGGTGAGAGCGACTGCATCGTGCTTCCCAAGTTCGATGGCACGGTGGGCTAATCTAGCGCCCTCGACAGTCTCCTGCCTACGATCAGTCATCCAACCATTAAGCTTGCGCCAAACATGGCACCAAGCCGCCATTCCGTAACCAGCTGCAGAGTCCGGATCGAGTTCAATTGCCTTGTGAAATAGCGGCAGGGCTTCGTCGACGGCCTCCTTAGTTCCCCGATGAAACTTCGCCATTCCGCGCAGGTAATAGTCGTAAGCGTCGAGGTTCTCCGTCGACTTGCGTTGAGCGCGCTCGATTTCGGCACGCTCCAGTTGGCAAATGAGTGCGCCAACAATGCTGACTGCAATCCTGTCTTGGCCCACAAGGACGTCGTCGAGCGAGCCTTCAAAGCGTTCTGACCAAACATTCAGGCCAGTGGTTGCGTCGACAAGTTGCCCAGTGATGCGCACACGGTCTGCCGCTTTCCGTACACTGCCCTCAAGCACATACCGGACGCCCAGCTCCCGTCCCACCTGCCTCACGTCAACCGCCCGACCCTTATACGTGAAACTCGAATTGCGAGCGATGACAAGGAGCCATCCAACGCGCGACAGTGCTGCGATTATGTCCTCAACCACACCATCAGCGAAGAACTCCTGATCGGGATCTGGGCTTAAATTAAGGAACGGCAGGACAGCGATGGACGGTCGTTCGCAGACGTTCGGTACGGGTGCTGGCAGAGTGTTTGACCCGGAAGGCGTCTGACTAGGAGTAATATTTCGACTCGGCCGGTCAGAAGCCTGAATCTCGGCAACAAACCGAAACCCCTTCCGGGCGACAGTACGCACCAAGCGTTGCTCCGAACCGCTATCGCCGATGGCATTGCGCACCGCATTGACATGACTCGTCAGAGTTGACTCAGAGACGATCCGCCCGCCCCAAACACTATGCAGCAATTCGCGCTTGCTAACGACCCGGTCGCTATGTTGTACCAGATAGAGCAGTAGATCGAACACCCGTGGTCCAAGCGCGATCGTGTCGGATCCTCTGTTGAGCTCACGTCGATCGGGATCGAGCGTGTAGCTGCCAAAAACGAACTGCACCCGGTCGCTCCCAGCCTTCCACTCAAATGTCTGTAGGTTCACTGAGCTGCCACATAGACTTAGACCACACTAGGATCGCAATGTTGGAAGGACGTACGTATCCTCATCATGAAGGTGAGGCGTAGGTTCAAGCGGGAATCCTGCTGAGGTCCCTTCTATAATCGGCCACGGACGATTATCAGTCACAAAGCCTCCCTTAAAAGGGTTCACCGTCAGCCCGACCCGGACATCGGCGCTATGCCGTGTGCCCAGAATCCGAAGGAATGCTCTTGGCATGAAGATGTACGTGCACACCATAGGGGTGGTTCTGATGGCACCAACAACGGTGATCTCAAGGTCATCGTCCAGGATTTCTGATGGGACAGAGATCGTCCATCGGTACACCCCCTCACCTGGCTTCGCGCCCGCCACGTAGATGTTGAACGGCCTGCTCCCGGCAACGCCACGAAGTGAAACAAGGGATGAGTGATCTGCCGCCAAGATGGCTGTACCTCCCTCCCCTTCGATGAACCCAGCCAGGATGAGTGAAGCTGCGCGAGCCTGCATCATGTGCCCCCTAACCCGTAGACGCTTCAACGTTTTAGGTTGATCAGGACATCGAGGAGCTCTGATCCGGTCTGGAAGACCTTAGAGTTGGCTGTATAGGCACTCTGGGACTGAATCATCTCCGCGAGCTCCGTCCCCAAATCGACGTTCGACGCCTCAAGAGTTCCGGAATTGACCGTACCATAACCAGCACTTTCCGCTGTGCCATATTTAACGTCACCGGACCCTTGCGTTTCTCGATAGACGTTACCAGGCTCGGTACTCAAGCGGTCAGGGCTCTCGAAGCTCGCGAGCTGGATCTGGTACGATGGGTTGCGCGTCCCATCCGAATAGACCTCATACAAAGTTCCATCACTCGACACTTCAAATCCCTCGAGCGAGCTCGCAGCATTTCCATCAGCCTCTGCCTTGTAGACCGAATAGGGAGCAGATACCTGCGTCATGCCGGTGAGGTCGAGAGTGAACGGGAATGTCGCGCCCGTCTCCGTCGCATGTGGAATATTGAACGAGAGTGATCCTCCGGAACCTTTGCCGGTCATCGGATCAAAGGTGAGAATAGTCGCACCAAGGAGGCTGACCGGGCGAGATGCGCCGCCACTATCGTAGACCGCAGCTTGCCACTCGTTGTTGCCTGTTTTCGCGAAATAGACATCAAGCGTTACTTTTGTTCCCAAGGGGTCATAGGTCACAATGCTTGTTTTGAGGTCGTAGGTTCCCTCTGCAGGGCGCGCACCAGCTGGGGGTGTCCATGATCCACGAACGCCCGTGCTGACCGGTAAATTCGCCTTGAACACCCCGCTTTTTGAAGCATTTGGCTTCAACTCACCCGATGGCAGTTCGATTGGCGCAAGGGTTCCTGAGCCGTTGGGTGTTCCATCGGCATTGAGTTTCCGACCCAGCAATTCAAATCCAGCCGGATTGACAAGGCGAGTAACGGCCTGCTTCGTTCCGGCATCTGTCTCAGCCAGCCGAACAATGGGGACGAACGAGCCTGCGCGAGTGAAGGCCAGGGATCCACCAGCATCCACGACTGGGAAAAATCCGTTCCCGTCGATCATTATATCGAACGCTGAGGTCGTGTACTGCTTGGCCCCTTGTTGGCTGATACTGTACCTGACGCTTGTTGTGACGGAGCCAGAGTCATAGGAGCCATGGCTGCTTGCTGTCACAAAGGTAGCGAACTCGGTGGATGCCCGCTTGTAGCCTGTGGTGTTTTGATTGGCGATATTGTCGGAGATGGTCGATAGCTTGGACGACTGAGCGTTCATGCCTGAAAGGCTTGTCCGCATTGCACTATAGATTCCCATGACAGCCCCCGCTTTCAATGATTCTCTTCACGCCGTCTGGACCATTGTCAGAATCGGCAGCGCCTGTTGTGATCGCAGGATGGCGACGGGCTGACGGAAAGTCCTTGCAGGAACCTTGGTTTCTTCGTGAATTTACCTTGCGAATTCGTCCAAGTGACGGACAGCTGGCCCGGCTGGGGGGGGAAAGCCCTGCCGGACACTTAGCGTTAAGGATCGAATTCCACTCGGTGGGTGCAACATCCCTTGGAAGAACTGCCCGGCGGTCATCAGGTGCCGAGTGAACAGGCTTTTGCAAGTGATACTAGTATCGCTTAAGCGGTTTTCTTCAATCTATCACCGAAGGTCTGTGCCTTCTGGTAGCTCTCCATGACTGCCCGATAATTCGGTGAGACCATGGCATAGATGTCGGCAATGTCTGACGCGTCAGGACGCCTCCAAGTGCGATGAAGCTCACAAATTACTGCATTGGTAGTTGTCGGAATCACTCCAGATTGTGCAAACCTGGCAAGCGTCGTGCGAGACACCACTTCGCTAGGATCTCCAGAGGCGTCAACGACAGCATAAACGTTGAAGCCTGCAGCACAGGCATCGAGGGCCGGAAACATGACGCAAACGCTTGTCCAGACGCCGGCCATGATCAGCGTCTTTTTTCCCGTCTTCTTCACGGTCTGGACAAAGAGGTCGTTGTCCCAGGCATTCACTTCGCCGTTCCGCGGCACGTAGACGGCATGTGGCGCCAATTCGGTAATCTCCGGCATTAGCGGGCCGTTTGGTCCCTTCGGTTCTGACGCCGTTGTAATAACCGGCAGCTTAAGCAATGTGGCAATCCGAGTAAGTGCTGCGACATTGGCCCGAAGATCGGGGAGAGGAACGTCCTTGATAGTCTGAAACAGGCCCGTCTGATGATCGAGCAAGAGTAACGCTGCGTCGTTGACATCCATCAGAGCCTTGCCACCACCGTTAGGGGAAACGTGCACCATTTTATGTTCCTTTTTCCAGATTGTAGAACCTGATCCTTCTAAGAATTCTCGTACAGAGTCCGCCGCTGAAAGGGCGGCTGCTCGATCTGAGCCCAATCCGTTAATCGCGAAAGCTATATTCTAGGCGAGTAAATGGAGGCCCATTGAGGGGCATCGTCGAGCCGACCTATACCTCGGTAGCAGGCAGGCTATACCTTCCTGTTCGTGCCTCATGGAAAAGTCAGGATACATTTGACGCATCGAAGGTACGGCAGGATAGAACACATGGACTGCAGCGTTATCGAGAACCCAGCCGCTCATCGCTTTGAAATGGCCATCGAAGACACGATTGCGGCGGCTTATTATCGGCTGGAGGGTAGCAAGGTCATTCTCATTCATACCGAAGTGCCCCAAGAGCTATCCGGCTGGGGGATTGGTTCGAAACTGGCAGAGGGAGTGTTTCGGTTGATTCGGGAGACCAGACGTCAGGCGGTCGTCCGATGCTCTTTCCTAGGGGCTTGGGTGAGCCGCCACCCTGAGGTCAACGATCTCGTCGTCGGATGAGCCCCGGCACAATCACTTTCGCTCAATTGCCTTGATTGGCAGTCGTAAGTACCGGCAGACGGTCCCAAGCAGGTGGTCTTAGCTTGAAGGGCAAACGTTTACCCCTCAACGGCCGCGCCTTGATGTTCATGCTCGGCTCACTTGCTCCAACCTTGGGGCGAAAACCTCATGCTGTCCATCCATCCCCTTGAGTTCAAACTGGCCCATGGTTCGCATGAGCGTTCTTGGCAGAGCAGAGGCGAAGGCTTCGGAGCAAACCACCAACTCGCCGCTCACCTTGGCAACCCCCTCCAGTCGGCTGACTGTATTCACGGCAGGTCCGACCACAGTAAAATCCAGCCGGTCAAGGCTGCCGATATTGCCGTACATCACGGATCCGACGTGCAGAGCCGCTACGAACGGCGGAAGATTTTCCGCTCTCGCCACCGCGATCGCCTGCGATATGGCCCGTACAGCCGCTGCACAGGCGGCTGTGCGCCCGCCCGCCCCCACCTGAAAGATCGATAGGGCCCCGTCCCCGATAAACTTGAGAACGTCGCCTCTCTCCGCCCGAACGGCATCGGCCACGGCCTCGAAATAGCGTCCCAGCGTGGCCAGCAGTTGTGATGGGGGCAATGTCAGCGAGAGAGGCGTGAACCCGCGCATGTCGGTGAGCAGGATTGCCGCCTCTGTCTCAACGATGTCGCCGCGGTGTATCGCGCCAGCCTGTACGTGCGTGGCTGGCCCCTCGCCCAGGAAGGTAGCCAGCAGGCTTGCGGTCGATCGGCGCATGGCGATAGCTTCGAGCGCAGCCGAGAGGGGAACTGAAAGGCCCTTGATCAGGCCGATATGGCTCTCGGTAAAACCTCTGTCGTGCCGTGTGGCGTACATTGCCGGTTGGATGATCTCGTTCCCGAAGGTCACCGGGACCGCGACATAGTCGGTAAAGCCGGCATTCGCCAACTCATGGAGGACAGTGTGATCGTCCGACCCAAGCTGGCCCAGCCGGCGCCGGAACCAGGTCCCGGTCTCCATAACATGCTGGGACGGGCTGCCGACGTATGTGGGGGACTCCCGGAGAGCCTGGCTGATGGTGAAGATCTCGGCCGCTGTCTCTGGTGCCCAGATGATGCCCCAGGCGGTCAACAGCGGGTTATCGACGCGCATGGCAATGCGCAGCCGGTGCAAAGGAACGCCCATCGCGGTCAATTGCTCAGCAAAGCCGGAGGTCACCGCAACTGCATCGCCAGACAGACGTGCTGGACCGATCAGCCACGCCGCGAGTTCCTCCCCCTTGCGTGTCCAATCGTACGAGGCTGCAGTCATGCGAGGTGAAACCATGGGGTCAATCCTAGGCCAAACGTCGGCGCGGTGCACCTGCCCTGCCTAGACCAACCGGCAACTCTGCCGCAGGGGTCGCCTATCCGCCACTAATTTCCCAACGCGGGCTTGGTCTTCAGTTCGTGGCGCAAGTATCGCCGCCATCCCTCGCGCCGACGGGCCGCTACCGGCGTGTCGTACTCACTCGGCAGCATGACCGGCACGAACAGGCAGACGCTCTGGGTCGGCAAGACCTCACGCCATTGGGACAGGAGCTTCTTAAACGCTTCCCCCACGGGTCGGATCTTGCGATCAAGATCGTACAGTCCCCGCGGGTTCACCCGCCCCCGTTGTTCGCGGAGAGCAATGTCCCAATCGATCTGGTCGGTGAGCGAGTACCAAGTGAAGCCGACGATGGGCACGCGGTTGTTGCGCACCCGCAGCACGTTGGCCCACTGCTTCCACAGCCAGTCGACGGCCTCGTCCCCCTCGTGCCCCTGGTCGAAGTTGGTCTCGGTGTGCATCACGGGCAGACCGTAGCGGTCGTGATACTGGCGCGTGATCTCGTCGTAGCCGAACACCTCGCCAGCCGGCCGGATCTCGCCGCCGGCGCCCACCCGGTGCTCGTTCGAGTTATAGAAGTCGTTGCCCATGATGCAGTGGTGGCGCAGGGTGTTGTCCAGGAAGAAGTGGTATTCGTCCCGAGTCATGCCGTTGTCGAGCAGGTACTCGTGCATGTGCGAGTTGACCGGGTACCCATAGTTCAGGTCGAGCGAGAGGAACCGTCGGGCGTTGTAGAACTCGGCGGACTTGATCGCCTTCGGGTTGTCGGCATGGAAGTACTCGGTCGACTCGCTTTGGATGAAGATGGCGTTCGGCCGCTCCTCCAGGATGGCGTACATGGCCAGCACGTTCGCCTTGGCCATGTGCTTGAGCGCGGTGACGAAGGCTTGGTCGCTCTTCAGTTGCTCGTTCCACCAGCCGTAGGCGGCCGAGAACTGGGCGCAGATGAACATCTCGTTGACGGGGGTGTAGAACTGGACCCAGGGGAAGCGGTGCGCAAAGGCTCGGGCGTACTCGGCGAACAGCGCCGGGAAGTTCGGGTTCTGGAAGTCGCCGATCCAGTCCGGCACGCCGAAATGGCACAGATCGACGATGGGGATGATGTCGCGTTCCTTCAGCCAGGCAAACGTCAGGTCCGCGAACTCCCAGTCGTAGCGGCCTTGGCCGAGAAAGGTCCTATGCAGTGGCGGACCATAGCGCAGGAAGCGGACGTCCAAGTCGGCCAGAAGTTCGAAGTCGCGCTGCCACTGACCGTAGTGGCCGCATTCCTCCATCTGGTCCCGGCGCACGCGGCCATTCTCGATCGTGGGATAGCTGTTCTCGATGCCGGTCGCGAACAGGAAAAGGGTGACCCTGGTTGGCAGGCGATCAGGGCGGTCACTGAGCGAAGCATCGGGCATGATATCCCTCATGGGTTGTTCCGCTGGGGCATCTCGGGTCAGCCTTAGCCCTCTCGATGCAGTCTTGGCGCGACGAGACGAAGTTCCACCAGATGAAACAGGGACCGTCCATTGTTCTCGACGGCTAGAACAGAATACTTTCCTTGGCCTCAATAGGTTTGAGGTCAGTCATCTCACCGAGCATACCCCTCATCTCAATCTCGATTCGACGCGCGATTGATGAGATCGGAACATCGTTGGCATTCCCCTCGAACGGATTCGAGGAGTTCTCACCGACTTTCTCCATTGAGACGAAGACCCACCCGACAATCGCGCTGAGCGGGATATTCAACCACGCCGTCCATGCCGCAATCCCAGTCGGCTCGCCCAGTTCCCGGGCGTAGGGCAAGAGACCGAACGGCACCATCGCGACGAAAATCTTCACGATGATAACGGCGATCGAATAATAGTTGCGTGAATACGGATAGTTCTTGACCCGTTTCAAGCCACCCTGCAGTCGAAGAAGCTCATCCAACGCGCCTGTCAGTACGGTGAAGATCAGTTCGCTGATCAAGTTTCTGCTATGGAGATTCTTGATGGCTTCATACTGCCATTGAATGAGGAGGGCCTCCTTGTCGCCGCAATGCGCCTTGAACTTCTGCAGGTCGCCATCCGAAAGATAGGACTTCAGCTGATCCTCGAGGACGGATTGGCTCTCGGGACTTGGAAGTCTAGCAAGATAGCTGACATTCCCTCGGTCAAATGTATTCTCCCAGGATCGCTTTTCCCGGAGATAAAAGCGCAGCGCGGTCAGCCACGCAAAATGGCGGTAAAATATCTCCTTCAGTCCCGGTTCCGGCACGGCATCTCGATTGCCAATAGTCGCCATCAACCTGTTGGCTAGGACTAAGCTGGCCGTACTGACTTGGCCAGATAGGATAAGGCCGTCATTGAAGCGTGCGTAGCATTGCTGACTCTTAAAGGCGAGGCTGATCGCGAGCGCTGATCCTACGATGGTAAGGATCGGGCCCGGCACAGTCAGAAACCTCCAGCCTGTGACCTCCAAAAATAGGGTCACAAGAACGGACCAAGCAATGATCCAGCCGATCTCCCACCTTGTCCAGGCGATGAAATCATTGATTTTGTACTGTCGACCGACATGCATGGCTTACCCACCTATATGTTGTCGGATGCGTGTGACGGGCTCGTCGGATTCCGGATCAGCCATCTTGTGACCGGCCAGGACGGACTCATTGACCGAAAGGGGCAGCGGCAGCGGCTTTTCGAACAAACCGACCACTGGCAGGGCAACGAAGTACCCGAAGTATATGACCGTGAGGATTTGAGCCGCGATTACATAGCCGCCTTCTGCCGGCCTGCTGCCGAGATACCCAAGGCCGATGAAGGCCGCAACGAACATCCAAAGCAATGGCCGCGCGATCGGACGATACCGCATCGAGCGAACCTTGGAGGTATCGAGCCAAGGCAGGAACGCTACAAGAAGGATTGCCAAAAACATGGCGATGACGCCACCGAGCTTATCGGGAATGGCTCGCAGGATGGCGTAGAACGGCAGGAAGTACCATTCCGGCACGATATGAGACGGCGTTACAGACGGGTTGGCTGGGATGTAGTTGTCTGCATGACCGAGATAGTTCGGCATGTAGAACACCCAATAGGCGAAGAAGACGATGAAGGTGATGATTGAAAACAGATCCTTCACGGTCGCATGGGGTGTGAAGGGTACCGTATCCTTTTTGAAGTCCGTGATCTCCACACCCGTCGGATTGTTCTGTCCTACGTGATGGAGCGCCCAGACGTGAAGTGTGACGGTGCCGACAAGCATGAAGGGCAGCAGGTAGTGCAGGGAGAAGAAGCGGTTCAAGGTCGGGTTGCTCACCGAGTAGCCGCCCCAGAGGTAGCTCACGATGGTCTCGCCGACGAGCGGGATCGCCGAGAAAAGGTTCGTGATCACGGTAGCGCCCCAGAACGACATCTGTCCCCAAGGAAGGACATACCCCAGGAACGCGGTCGCCATCATGATCAGGAGGTTGATGATGCCTAAAACCCAAATGATCTCACGAGGTGCCTTGTAGGATCCGTAGTACAAGCCACGGAAGATGTGGACGTACACCGCGATGAAGAACATCGAGGCGCCATTGGCATGCAAGTACCGAATGAGCCATCCATAGTTGACGTCGCGCATGATCCGTTCGACTGACAAGAAGGCCAGATCAGAGTTCGGGACGTAGTGCATGGCGAGGAAGATGCCGGTGACGATCTGCGCCGCCAGCATGAACGTCAGTATCCCGCCAAAGGTCCAGAAATAATTCAAGTTCCGCGGGATCGGGTAAGACACCGCGGTTTCATGTGCAAAGCGGATGATGGGCAGCCTTGCCTCAATCCACCGTTCGATCCCGGTTTTCGGCACATAATTGCTGTGCTTGAACATGGCTCTCCCGCTTCCCTGTGTCGTGATCTAGAAGGCCACAGGTAAGGCGTCGGCTACATAGCGTCTGAGCCAATCTTCGAACCGTGTGGGGGCAAAGCGCGGATGATCCCCCGATACAAGGGTGTCGTTCTGCAGCACCGCTCCAAAGTACAATGCCCGGGGATCGGCGACGACCATTCGACTATCTTCGTTGGCGGTCAGGATCTGCTCGGCGATCTCATTGAGGCCAAACCTGTCGGGGCCGACAATCTCGATCTCGCGGTTCTGTGGTCGACCCATCGCCACTTCACGTAACGCTGCCACAACGTCATCGGCTGCGATGGGTTGAATAGGAGCCGGCGACAACCGAAGTACGTTGCCATCGGCCGCACTTTCGACAATGCCGGTGAGGAACTCAAAGAACGGCGTCGATCTTAGAATCGTATAGGGTATGCGCGAGCCACGGATCAGGTTCTCTTGGGCCATCTTCGCCCGGAAGTAGCCGCTCTCCGGCAGACGATCCGTCCCGACGACAGACAAGGCGACGTGATGCTGGATGCCAGCGGCCTCCTCGGCGGCCAGAAGGTTCCGGCCCGATGCAAGGAAGAATTCCAGCGCAACATCATCCTGAAACGTCGGTGAGTTCGTTACGTCGACGACAACCTGTGCGCCCTCCAAGGCTTCGGCCAGTCCTTCACGGGTGATTGTATTGACACCCGAAGACCGTGAGGCCACCACTACATTCTGGTTGTAGTCCTGAAGGTCTGTAACGAGTCTGGAACCGATGTGTCCGGTGCCACCTACTACGACAATTCTCATCGTTCTCTCCCAAACATGAACGATCTGGCGCGAAGGAAATTGCAATGGGCCACCGCAAACCGACGGCTCAATGTCGGTTCAATGTCGCGCCGCCCGTCACCTCTTATCCGGGATTGTCAGCTCGGTATCGACGTCATCCACGACGAAGACAGCAAGGATCTTTGCCGGCTGTGTCTGACTGGCATTGGCGCTGACACGATGATGATCCCCGGGCATCTCCGTCCAGTTCTGGCCGGTCTGATAGGTCACTTCAGGTCCTTCGTTGACCTGCATGCGAACTGACCCTTCAATTACGGTCGCGTAGATGATCGCGGATTTGGCGTGGGTGTGGGATGGTGAGTAGCCGCCGGGTCCGTATTCGACCGTAACACCCTTGATGCTCTTGCCTGGAACCCCTGGCAGAGCGTGCTGATAGACCAGTGTGACCTTTGAGTTCTTGGCGCCAGGGACTGCAAGACCTTTATTGGATGAGCCAGGCGTCTGAGCATTGGCAGTTGCCATGGTCAGCAACAATGCTACGGCTGCGACATTGATCATGACTTTCATTGGAAGTCCTCCGTTGAGACTGCCGCCACGATGTAGGGCGTAGGGCCTTCACGATTTCACGAAGCTAAGAAGATCCGGATTCACCACATCGGCATGTGTGGTGCACATGCCGTGCGGGAATTTCTCGTAGACCTTGAGTTTGCTGTTTTGGAGCAATTTGCTCGACAGCAGCGCGGAATCCGAGATGGGCACAATCTGATCGTCGTCGCCATGCATGACGAGCGTGGGAACAGTGATCGCCTTCAGGTCCTCAGTGAAATCGGTTTCGGAAAAGGCTTTGATGCCGTCGTAGTGAGCCTTGGCGCCGCCTGCCATGGCTTGGCGCCACCAGTTCTGGATGATCCCCTGGGATGGTGTGGCTCCAGGGCGGTTGTAGCCGTAGAAAGGCCCGCCCGCGAAATCGAGATAGAACTGCGAGCGATTTGCTGCAAGTTGGGCTCGCAAACCGTCGAACACCTCACGCGGCAGCCCTCCGGGATTAGCCGGGGCCTTGACCATGACCGGCGGCACAGCACCGATCAGCACGAGCTTGGCAACTCGATCTTGAGCCTGACCGTGGCGCGCCACATAGTGCGTCGCCTCCCCGCCTCCGGTCGAGTGACCGATATGAACAGCGTGTCTCAGGTTGAGATGCTCAACGACGGCGGCGACGTCAGCAGCATAGTGATCCATGTCATGGCCATCGCTGACCTGAGACGAGCGGCCATGGCCGCGTCGGTCGTGGGCAATGACACGATACCCCTTCCCCACGAAATAGAGCATCTGAGCATCCCAATCGTCGGAACTCAGCGGCCATCCATGATGGAAGACGATGGGCTGGGCGCTCTTAGGGCCCCAGTCCTTGTAGAAAATTTCGACCCCGTCCTTCGTGGTAACAGTGCTCATAGGTTATGCCTTTCGTCTTAATGCTGGCTGAGGCAGAGCCCCGAATTGAAAGGAGGACCGGACGACAGCGGTGTTCGTGTGGGTGCTCAGGCGGCCTTGGCGCTAGCCGCGAACCATTGGTCGAAATCGATCTTGCCGAGGCGTGGATTATCGTCCGAAACCAGCGTCGTCTCTTCGAGCTCGGCTCCGGAATAGGTAACACCCGCCGAGGCCTCGACAGCCCGAGGATCGCCCATTGCAGCCAGATACTCCGCAACCAGATCGCGGATATTGAACCGCTCCGGGCCGGCGATCTCGACCATTCCATTGCGAGGCGCGGCCAGTGCCACCTCCGCCATGACGTCGGCAACGTCTTCCGAGGAAATCGGCTGGATCAGCGCGGCGGGCACAATCACTTTATTGCCGCTCTCCCAGGCCTTGACCAAGAAGCCCAGCAATTCGAAGAACTGCGTCGAATGGACAATGGTGTAAGGAACACCAGAATTTTTAATCAGTGTCTCCTGTGCCAGCTTGGCTATGAAATAGCCGCTCGCCTGCAGACGCTCCGTTCCGACGACGGACAGGGCTATGTAATGCTTCACCCCGTTCGCCCTTGCGGCAGCGATGAGGTTGCTCGTCGACTTCTGAAAGAACTCGAGGACGGCAGCATCCTCCCAGGAGGGGGAGTTCGACAGGTCGACGATGACTTGGGCACCCTCCACCGTTTCCGCGACTCCTTCACCGGTTACGGAGTTAAAGCCGCTTTGCGGTGATGCGGCGACCACCTCGTGCCCGGCGCTGCGTAGTCTCGCGACTGTTTTCGATCCGATGAGGCCAGTTCCACCGTTGATGACGATCTTCATAACCGATCTCCTGTAGTAAAGCATTGATGATGAATTTGGCCCAATACAGCCCCGTTGAACTTGTCGGCCGGCTCCGCCCTAGATCTGCGACCCCTGCCCGAATGCACCCCAGCCCAAGAAGCGGTCAGTACTCCCAGGGGCCTGGTACGCATCGAAAGACGTCGCCGTCGACCGCCACATGGCAGACGGACGGGAACGACAGGTGAGTAGCGACGAGCGACTCGCGGTTTGCCGCCAGCTCCCGGAGAAGACGGACCCGGACACGGGCCGCCTCCTCTGGGTCGTGTTCGAAGCCGTTATGCCAGTCGGGGTGCTCGAACCCGACCTGGAACACGGCGTCGCCGGCGAACGTTAGCCGGTCGCCGCCGGACGCCAGGCGGACCACGCTGTGCCCGGGGGTGTGGCCGCCGGTGCGGGTGATCATCACCCCCGGAGCCACCTCGTACTCCTGCTCGAATGACCGCAACTGGCTGTCGTACTCGTGCAGGAACCGCGTGGCCGTCCTCCGAAGTGCGTCCGGGAACCCCGGCGGCATGGAGACGCGGGAAAAATCAGGCGCCTCCCAGAACTTGGCCTCGGCGCCCGCCAGGTGGATCCGCAGGTCCGGACGCAACCGGTCCCTCACTCCGTCGACGAGCAGACCGCCCACGTGGTCCATATGGAGGTGGGTCAGCACCACGTCGGTCACCGATGCGAGATCGAGGCCGGCCGCCTCCAGTCGCTGAACCAACCGCCCGGCCCGCGGCAGATCCGGAAACTCCATACCCATTCCGGCGTCGATGAGGATGGTCCGGCCGCCACTGCGTACCACGACGACGTTCAGTGCCCACTCGAGCACGTCCGGCGGCAGGAACCTGTCCTCAAGCCATGACGCTCGGACAGCGGGATCGATGTTGTGGCCCAACATTGCGCCTGGCAGCGATAGCACCCCATCGCTGATCACCATCACCTCAATTGTGCCGACCTTCAGTGCGTAGCGTGACGGAACCAGCTCAGACTCCGGCCTACCGTGAATATGTCTCGCGTTCACCTTGTCGGCGCAGTGCTTAACCGAGGGGTGTGAGATGTTGTGCAAGTTCATGTTGGTCTCCTGCTCACCGCCCCGATCACGCCTGTATTTATGAACGTCGCTGCAGGATGAATGCCGGGTGGCGATCCTTCCACTGATCGCATGGCATGGATGGCCACACAGAAAGTTTAGGATGCCTATACCGAGGTTTAGGTCCGTCCTCGGGGAGGAGTGGGACCTTGCCGTTTCCTAGCTGCCAGACGGCCCTTCCTCATAGTCGGGCGGGATCTCCCTACCGGGCAGTGCGGTTCTGAGGCTCTGAAGGAGGGCTTCGTCGGTGACCGGCTTGGTCAGATACGCGTGGGCACCGCTCGCCAGTGCCCGACTTCGGGTCAGTGGATCAGTCAGGGAGGTTACGACGATCACAGGCAGTGTTGAGCCGGCTGCCTTGAGGTGCTGCAGCAGGTCCAAGCCGCTCATGCCGGGCATTCGGATATCGGTGATGAGGCAGTCGAAGTGATCGGGTGTATTGGCTGCGAGGAAGGATTCGGCCCGGTCGAAGGCTTGACAGGAGTAACCCATAACCAGAAGGAGATCGGAGAGGGCATCACGGATGGCCTCCTCGTCATCCACGACCGCGATGACTGGCGGATTGAACAAGCGGGTGACCTTTACTACTACAGCCGGTGAAACCGACTTCCCAAAGCTGCGCTCAAACACGCGGCTTGGTAACCATACCAAGGTCTAGGATTCAGGACTTATCGCGAAGGTCAGCGGGTAGGGTCTCCCAAGCGCGGATCAACTCGCCAACGGAGGCTGCCTTCATCTTACGCATGACATTGCCGCGATGAAGCTTGACCGTGATCTCCTTGATTCCGAGATCGAAGGCGATCTGCTTGTTCAGCCGGCCCCGCGCCACCTCCCGCATCACCTCCCGCTCCCGGTGCGTCAGAGTAGCAAAAAGATCGAAGTGTTGCTTGGCGCGACGGGTAGCCGCCCTCTGCTGTACGTCTTTCTCGATCGCAACAGTGATGGCGTCAAGCAGGGTCTGGTCCCGGAACGGCTTTGTGAGGAAATCGACGGCTCCGGCTTTCATAGCCTGAACCGTCATCGGGATATCGCCATGGCCGGTGAGGAAAATGATGGGCTTCAGGTTGCCCTTTGCGGCCAGTTGGTGCTGAAGATCGAGACCACTTGCCCCGGGCATGCGGACGTCGAGCACCAGGCAGCCGGGGCGGTCGGGAAGCTCGGATTCCAGCAATTGGCGAGGTGACGCGAAACACATGGCATCGAGGCCGACGGATAGCATGAGCTCCTGAAGCCCAGTCCGGACCTCCTCGTCGTCGTCAACGATGAGAACCAGCGGGCGATCGGCTTTGATGTCGGGCGTGCTCATAGAAAGTCCTCCGAGTTCCACGAGGAACGGCACCGAGAGCCGAAGAATTTTTTCGGCTGTCCCGGCATCATGATGCCATCTTCACTTCAATCGGCAGCGTGAAGGTGAACGTCGCCCCCTGTGACTCGTTGTTCTCGGCCCACAACCGCCCGCCATGAGACTCGACAATTGATCGGCAGATTGCCAACCCCATGCCCATGCCATGTTCCTTTGTGGTGAAGAACGGCTCGAATATTCTCTCTGGGAACTCAATTCCTCGGCCGTGGTCACTGATATCGATTTGGACTGTATCTCCCGGACGGTGCACGCGGACTCCGAGAACTCTGTTCTCCGTGACAGAGTCCATTGCATCCATACCGTTGCGGATGAGATTAACGAGAACCTGCTGGACCTGGACGCGGTCGAGCGCGATCGGTGGGAGATTATTCTCCACCTCAACCTTCATGCGGATGCGGCGCCGCGCTGCCTCTTCGGCCATGAGGGTCTGGGCATCACCGATGATGCTTTCGAGCGTCGTGTTCGTCCTTGCCTCCACCGAGTGCTTGAACAAGGCACGGATGTGGCTCACGACGTCACCCGCGGAATTTGCATTATGAATGATGCGTTCCACCGTTTTCTGAGCGCGCTCGAGATTGGGAGGTGTGGCTGCGAGCCAGCGTTGGCATGCATTGGAATTGGCGATGATCGCGGCCAAGGGTTGGTTCACTTCATGAGCGATGGCGGCTGACAGCTCGGCAAGGCTCGCGGCCTGACTCGCCCTTGTAAGGCGCTCTCTCGCCAGATGCAGCTCCTCTTCAACGCGGACCTGTTCATCAATGTCATGTGAGAGGCCAAACCACTGGACGATGCGTCCACTGTCATCCCTGAGCGGCTCGGCACGGCCGGACATCCAGTGGTAAGTCCCGTCTCTATGACGCATGCGATAGGTCAGGGAGAAACTCTCACCAGTCGTGAGGGAGTGGCCGAGCGCTTCCTCTAACCTGGCGGCGTCGTCGGGATGGAACAGGGTCGCTATCGCTGTCGCCAGCCGATCCATGCCCGGTCTGTCGAAGTCGCCCACGTCCAGGCCGCAGAACTCGATCAGACGCTTGCTGAAGAAGGTTGGTTCACCCTTGGGAGACAATCGCCAGAGCAGGCTCGGAACCATATCAACGAGCTGTGAGAGTTCTCTCTCCCGATTACGCAACGCCTCCTGAGCCCCCATCTCATCGTCGATGTCAATGGAGATCACGTACCATTGTAGAATTGTCCCGTTTTGGTCCCGGATCGGCTCGCCGCGGCCATCAACCCAGCGATACGCCCCGTCGGCACGGCGCATGCGGTACTTCATGGAGAAGGGCTCGCCGGTGGAAAAGGAATGGCGGGCCGTCGCCAGCAGGAGGTCAGCATCGTCGGGGTGGACAAGGGTCTGAATGGCCGCCGCCAGTCGGCTCATACCCGGCTTGTCCAATTCGGCTAAGTCCCCCAGACCGAAGAAGTCGATCAAGCGCTTGTTAAAAAAGATCGGCTCGCCTTTGGGCGTCATGCGCCTGATGTGAACCGGCACCATGTTCACGAGCTGGGACAGTTCCTGTTCCCGGTCGCGCAAGGCCTCCTGCGCTGTTACCATATCGTCAATGTCGACGCTCACGCCGTACCATTGGAGGATCTTGCCAGAGGCGTCGCGCAAGGGCTCCGCCCGGCTCTCAACCCACCGATGAGAACCGTTTGCCCGTCGCTGGCGATACCTTACTGTAATCGGTGCGCCTGTCGGGATCGCCCGCGCGAACACCTGATCGACCATGGCCCGGTCATCGGGATGGATGACCGTCAGGTTGCGCGATCCGTCAGGTGCGATCATGTCTTTCAGAGTGACGCCGGTGACATCCGCAACCCGCTTGTTGAGGTAGCACGGTATGCCCTCTGGCGTCATACACCAGATGAGAGTTGGCACAGCGTCGATCATCTGCTGAAGCTGCTGTTCGCTCCGCCGGAGTGCCTCCTGCGTGCGCACCTCATCATCGACATCGAGAGAGGCTCCGTACCATTGCACAATCGCCCCGTCCTGATTACGACAAGGCGCCACCCGGCACTCCGCCCACCGATAAAGCCCATCTATCTCCCGCCAACGAAACCGCATCACGCATCCCTGACCGGTTTCGAAACAATTCCACAGCCTGCGCTGCACGTCGGAGACGTCTTCGGGATGGAGTAGCTCTTGCAGGAATGTTTCGATATGCGGCTCTCCAAAATCGTCGAAGTTCGCAATAACGGAGCGGAAATGGTCGCGGTACGGCTTGTTGAAGTGGACGATCTCGCCCGTGGGCGTTGCGCTCCAGATGCGGACCGGCACAGCATCGATCATCTGCTGAAGCTGGTGCTCGCTTTGCCGCACGGCCTCTTCAGCGTGGACCTGATCGTCGATGTCGTGACAGAGGCCGTACCATTGGACGATGTTTCCATCCGGGTCTCGTAACGGCTCGGCCCGACTTGACATCCAGTGATATATGCCGTCGGCACGACGCAGGCGATACCGTAACCCGAAGCTCTCGCCGGTGACGAGGCACTGGTGGAGGGTATCTCGAAAAGCCTCTGCGTCGTCCGGATGGACGGTCTCTATCATCGCCTCCAGTTGGCTCATACCTGGCTTGTTCGTATCTTTTACGTCCAGGCCGAGATAATCCACCATACGCTTGTTGAAGAACGTTGGTTCACCATCGGGTGTCAGGCGCCAGACATGGCTCGGAACGATGTTCACGAGCTGGGACAGCTCCTGTTCCCGGTCGCGCAACGCGGCCTCGGCCCGCTTTTGATCCTCAATGTCGATTGTAGTGCCGTACCATTGGGTAATACGCCCCTGGCTGTCCCTCGAAGGTCGGCCCGAGTTTCGAAACCAGCGATAGTGGCCATCGGCACGCCTGAGACGATGCTCCGTATCGTAGTGATCACCGGTTTTGAGGCAATGCTGCCATCGGGCGGCAATACGATCATAGTCGTCGGGATGGACGACGCGGCGCCATCCGAACTCATCGTCTTCGTCGGAAACGTTGAGCTCTTCTGACGCACCGCCGAGGAACGCCAGGGTACTTGGGCTAACGTAGGTGAACCTACCGGCGGGGTCAGCCGACCACGCGAAGCCGGGCATGCTCTCGAGAATTTGCTGGGCACGTGTGTCGTCGGAGGCGGTATCGGTCAGTGAATGGGACGCTCTCGTCATCGGCTGCTCCTGCCGGACAAGGAAGGCCAGGGCGCTATTAGGGCCAAATATTGCACTTGATCTCGCTCTGCGGTTGGCGAGCTGAAGTATCCGCCGGATGTAGCAATACGACTACTCAAATTATCGGGCGGCACTATGCGTTTGTCGCATGACGCGGGGTTTGTGTCGCTCATGTATGAGTTGTTAGCATAGGCATTAGGGGCAAGTTTATTTGCTGGGGCTGGATCGAACGCCATTCAGAAAGAGCTCAACCGCGGAGGCAACTGCCGCCCGCATTTCTTTGCCTGACGGCGGCTGACGAAGGCCGAGAATGACCTGCAGATGAAGGTTGTCACGGATCATGCCGACAAAATGCCCGGCTAAGCGCTGGCAATCGTTAGCCTGGATGTCCCCTCGCTTCTTGGCAATTTCCAGCACCTCGGCGAGTTGGGAGGTGGCTCGACCAGGTCCCTGCTCATAAAACGATTTCACAAGATCAGGAAAGCGATTGGCCTCGGTAACAGCCATTCGATAGATACCGATCAAGGTTGGCGACATGTATCCGCTCATGAGATGCTGCCCGAAGGCTGTCAGCGTCTCTCGCAAATCACGACCCTGGATCTCTTCAATCGCCAAGGTTGATAGCACCTTATCGGCGTTTTCGGTAACGATGGCCGCGAACAGGCCCTCCTTGTTGCCGAACTCATTGTAGATGTTGCGCTTCGAGCCGCCGGCGCGTTCGATAATCGCATCGATGCTTGTCGCCGCGTAGCCTTGTTCAAAGAAGACCTCGGCAGCCGCTTGGAGAAGGGCTTCCCGGCGGCTGCTTGGCCGTGCTGACTTTGCTGCTACCACAGGCATCGAACCTCCTATCACAATCTATGCCCTTGACTGGTAACGCTCGTTACCCTATGTGTCAATGGTAATGATCATTACCGAACCTTATAACGCAACTCAACAGCGCTCCTTACGCCACCTGTTCCGGCTCAGATCGAAAGAGCTGGTCCAAGCGTAACCCCTATTGGAGCGCGCTTGGCAGAGCGTCCGCGTCAACCTCGCGGGAAAGGCTCTGCTACCGGAGACTAATGATGAATTGCTTGAATCCCACGCCCATAGAGGTGTCTTGGGCAGGGCTGAATGCTGACGCGATCGAGCAACGGATCATCCGCGCGTATGTGCAGCTCACCTGCCGTCCCCCGCGAGAGAGGAGATCCACTCGATGATCGTGGTTCGCCTGCCTCAGCTGAACGTGCGGCTGACCGAGGCTTCGCCCGAGATTCTGGGCGTGCCACTGTTCTGGCTGGAGGCGTATTCCGATGGCAGCCTCTCCGTAATCGACAGCTATGGATTCTCGGACCTCGACGAGGACGAACTGGCTAAGGCAGTCGAGATGATCATGAGCGCAGGAGATCGGGCGCACGATCGTCATCATTAATCGCCGGCCTTTTCAATCGAAGACAGACGCCGCCGCAGCGAGCAGCCGCGGCAGTCCCTGACATACGTCTGGAAAATTCAAACAACAGGATTCAATCACATGCGACTTGTCATTATCGGCGCCGGCTTTGCCGGCATGTACGCCGCCTTGTCCGCTGCCCGCCTACGCGACCTTCAAGGTGTTTCCCCCGCGGAACTTGAGATCGCCCTGGTGGCACCCGAGCCGACCTTGGTGGTTCGGCCGCGGCTCTACGAACCGAGGCCCGAAACCCTCACAGCCCCTCTTCAGGAGGTCCTCAGGGCCATCGACGTTGTCTACGTGCAAGGTAGCATTGAGACCGTCGATACCGCATCTCGGGTGGTGGAAGGCGTGACAACCAACGGCATGCACGGGAGCCTTTCTTTTGATCGGCTCGTCATAGCCACTGGCTCTCGGCTGTTCCATCCAGACATTCCTGGCCTCGACGAGCATGCCTTCAGCGTCGACCAACTCGATGACGCGATCGCCCTCGATCGGCACCTGCACAATCTGGCGGATCGTCCGGCATCGAGCGGGCGCGATACGGTCGTCGTCGCCGGCGGCGGGTTCACCGGCATCGAGGCGGCAACGGAAATGCCGTCCCGGCTTCGTGCAATCCTCGGCGAGAATGCCAGGTCCCGCGTGATCATCGTCGAGCGGAGTGACGCCATCGCTCCCGATATGGGCCCAGGTCCCCGCCCTATTATTGAGGCCGCCCTGCAGGAACTCGGCATCGAGGTGCGGCTCGGCGTCGCCGTCGCAGCCTTGGATGAATCCGGCGTCACGCTCTCTGACCGTGAGCACATCGAGAGCGCAACCGTGATCTGGGCTGCCGGCATGCGTGCTGCACCATTGACCACGCAGATTGCGGCAGAGCGGGACAATCTCGGACGCCTGCTTGTCGACCGCGATTTGCGCATACCATCAGAGCCAAGTGTCTTTGCCACTGGCGACGCGGCCCGGGCCGCATGCGACGATCTCGGCAACTACGCCCTGATGTCGTGTCAGCACGCCACGCGGATGGGCGCTTTTGCGGGCCACAATGCCGCGGCTGACCTGTTGGGTGTTCCGACCAAAGCTTATCACCAGAGGGCCTATGCCACCTGTCTCGACCTGGGCGAAGCCGGGGCGGTCTTCACCCGCGGCTGGGACCGGAAGGTGATGTCGGTCGGAGCGGAGGCCAAGAAGACCAAGCAGGAAATCAACACGGTGTGGATTTATCCGCCGCCCGCCGATCGTGCCGCTGCGCTCGCGTCAGCCGATCCGGAGCGTGTCACTGATCTCTAAGATCTCTAAGTACTCCTTGCTGAGGCCGCGCCTTGTCTCAGAGCGCGGCCCGCTTCCTTACGACCAACCTGGAATAATCGACGATGGACCAACGCACTGTGCGCGGGACGGCGTTTGCCATGCCGCTGACGAACCCTGCTTTTCCGCCAGGCCCCTATCGCTTCATCAACCGCGAGTACTTCATCATCCAGTACCGGACGGATCCCGAAGTCTTACGCCGGCTGGTACCGGAACCGCTCGAGCTTGCCGAGCCGGTGGTGAACTACGAGTTCATTCGCATGCCGGATTCGACCGGGTTTGGCGACTACACTGAAAGCGGCCAGGTGATTCCGGTCTCCTTTCAGGGTAAGGCGGGTAGTTACACCCATCAGATGTTCCTCAACGATCATCCCCCGATCGCCGGGGGCGCGAGTTGTGGGGCTTTCCCAAGAAACTGGCCCAGCCAACCCTGGCGGTCGAGACCGACACACTGGTCGGCACCTTGAACTACGGCTCGGTTCGGGTCGCGACCGGCACCATGGGCTACAAGCACCGCGCCCTCGATGCCACGCTCGAAGCCAGGAAACTCGCCGCACCCAATTTCCTGATCAAGGTCATCCCGCACGTGGACGGCACGGCGCGGATCTGCGAACTGGTGCGCTTTCACCTCGAGGATATCACGGTGAAGGGCGCCTGGACTGGTCCGGCGGCGCTCGACCTGTTCTCGCATGCCCTGGCGCCCGTCGCCGAGCTGCCTGTCCTTCAGGTGCTTTCGGCGAAGCACATTGTTGCCGACCTGACCCTCGGGCTTGGCACGGTGGTGCACGACTACCGAGCCCAAGGCAGGGCAGTACAAAAACGCGGGTCCGAGATCCTGGCCGAAGCCACTGCAGGATGACTTCGAAACAACTGCAACTCACGGAGTTCAATGAATGCTGAACGTGGATCCAAAGCAGATTATTCCTGCGCCACAGCAGTTAAATTCCCTGCCATACGAGGTCGTGGCCTTGGTGTTGCAGGGTGGCGGGGCACTCGGCGCCTACCAGGCTGGGGTCTATGAGGGCCTGCACGAGGCCGGCATTCGGCCGAACTGGGTGGCGGGTATTTCGATCGGAGCCCTGAACGCAGCTATCATCGCCGGTTCGCCCGAACCTGAGCGCGTTGCTCGACTACGTGAATTCTGGGAAACCATCTGTGCCGCTCCGGTGGAATGGCCTGCCGGTGAGGGGCTCGGCGACGCCCTTCCCTATGCATTTGACCTACGCTCGATGCACAACGCTGCGGCGGCGATGCGAGCGCTTCTGCAAGGCCAGCCCGGCTTCTTTAAGCCGCGCTTTCCGCTACCGTTCTGGTCGCCCTTCACGGACGATGCTGCGACGAGCTTCTAGGATACGTCTCCGCTGCACAAGACGTTGGAGCGGCTTGTGGACTTCGATCGGCTCAATTCCGGCGAGGTTCGCGTCAGCGTCGGTGCTGTGAACGTCAGTACTGGTAATCTCACCTATTTCGATACGGCAGAACAGCCTTTGAGGGCGAAGCACTTTATGGCTTCCGGCGCCTTGCCGCCCGGCTTCCCAGCCATCGAAATCGACGGCGAACACTACTGGGATGGCGGCGTGGTTTGGAACACGCCTCTTTCCCACATCCTGGCCAGCGAGCAGCGGCGTGAGACGCTGACCTTCCAGGTCGACCTCTGGTCGGTCAGGGGCCGTATTCCCAACGACATGATGGAGGTGTCGAGCCGGCACAAGGACATCCAGTATTCGAGCCGAACGCGTGCCGTCACCGACCAGGTGAAGCGGATGCAAAAAATGCGCAAGGCTTTGCAGCGAACGATTGAGAAGTTGCCGGAGAGCGCAAAGGACGATCCAGAGATCAGCGCTATCATGGAAATGGCCCAGCACTGTTCCTACAACATCATCCACCTGATCTACCAGTCCAAGATCTATGAGGGCCACTCCAAGGATTACGAATTCGGGCTGAGCGCGATGCGCAGTCATTGGCAGAGCGGACTGGAGGACATCCGCCGCACACTGGCTGATCCGCGGCGCCTGGGTCCGCCGCCCGAGCTCGGCATCGTCACACATGACGTACATCGCGGCGACTGAGCAGCGGCGTATTCAATTCATCAGGACCTTGAAAGGATTGTCCCATGTTGAAGGGGAAGGTAGCTATCATCACTGGCTCGACCAGCGGAATTGGGCTGGGGATTGCCAACGAATTAGCCCGACAGGGCGCAGATGTTGTCTTGAATGGCCTTGGCGATGCCGGCGAGATCGAAGCGACTCGCAGTGGCCTCGAACGCAACCACCGTGTACGCGCGGTCTACAACAAAGCTGACATGTCGGACGGAGAAGCCGTGCGTGGTTTGATCGCCACCACGGTCGAGACGTTCGGGCGCCTGGACATCTTGGTGAACAATGCCGGCATCCAGTTCACCGCGCCTGTGGAGGAATTCTCGCCCGCCAAGTGGGATGCCATTCTGGCGATCAATCTATCGGCGGCATTCCACGGCATTGCAGCCGCTGTGCCCCTGATGAGGAAGCAGGGTTGGGGGCGGATCGTCAACATCGCCTCCGCTCACGGCCTCGTCGGTTCACCCCATAAGGCCGCCTACGTGGCAGCCAAGCATGGGCTGGTCGGCCTGACAAAGGTGGTTGGCCTTGAGACCGCAGGGAGCGGCGTGACGTGCAATGCGATCTGCCCCGGCTGGGTGCTAACGCCGCTAGTCGAAAAGCAGATCAGCGATATCGCCGCAGAGAGGCATATCACCGAGAAGGAGGCGACAAAGGATCTATTGGCGGAAAAGCAGCCGTCCCTGGACTTTATCTCTCCCACGCAACTCGGCGGCACCGTGGCCTTCCTGTGCTCGCCCGCAGCAGACCAGATTACGGGCACGGCGATCTCCGTCGATGGCGGTTGGACCGCACACTAATGGGCCGGCTAAGGACCCTAGCGGACGCGAGGCACCTAGACCTCGGTATAGTCGTCGTAGACCTATCGCGTGGGCGTCCACGCCACTGGATCAATGGTGCGACCTCTATGGGACAGGCATGCTTCTGGATCACGCGGTAAGCTCCTCTTGACTGGTAACCAGCATTACCGTATAGGACGGTGGTAATATACATTACCGGAGGGTGCCATGGCGCAACTCAGCAAGAAGAAGCGGATCGGCATCCTGTTGTGCCTCGGTGCCGGTGTCGTCTCAGCTGCGGGTTGGGCTTGGGCCCGCTCAAGTGACGAGACCTCGACCGACAACGCCTATATCCGCGGCGACGTGACCTCCCTCGCGCCAAAGGTGGCAGGCTACGTCACCACGGTCGAGGTTGAGGACAACCAAACCGTCCGGGCGGGTGACGTGTTGTTTCGGATCGATGATCGGGACTACCGCGCCCGGCTTGCCCAAGCTGTGGCCAACATCGAAGCGGCCCAGGCTCGCCTGACCAATGTCGATGCCGAGACCGAACTCCAGCATGCGCTCATCCGGCAGGCCGAGGCCCAGAAGCATTCGGCCGTCGCCGAGCTGAATCGCGCGACCAAGGCCTCGGACCGCCACCGCCAGTTGATCCGCAGCAATGCCGTCAGTCAGGCCCAGATCGATGAGAGCGATGCGGCGCGATCGCGGGCCGAGGCAGGCGTATCGGCTGCGGCGGCCACGGTCGAGGCTCAGCAGCGGCGCATTGCTGTCCTTGTGACCCAGCGCGAAGCTGCCGTGGCCGCCGTGGCGCAGGCCCAAGCCGCCCGCGATCTCGCCCAGATCGATCTCGACAACACCGTGGTTCGGGCGCCGGTCGACGGCGTGGTCGGCAACCGCCAGGTCCGAGTCGGCCGGCTTGTCGCCCCAGGCGCCTCCCTGCTCGATATCGTGCCGGTCGCCGACGTGTGGATCGTGGCGAACTTCAAGGAAACCCAGCTCGAACATATCCGGCCCGGCCAGCACGCCCGGATCTCAGTCGATGGCTATCCAAACGAGGTGCTGGAAGGCGTGGTGGACAGCTTTGCGCCGGGCAGCGGCTCCGCCTTCAGCTTGCTTCCTGCGGACAACGCCACCGGGAACTTCGTTCGCGTCGTCCAGCGCGTCCCGGTCAAGATCCGGTTCGCCAACAACCCGTTGCCCGGCCGCCTCGTGCCCGGCCTGTCGGCGCGGGTCGAGATCACCGAAGGAAGCGGCTCATGACCACCGCGGTTGTCGCCCTGCCGAGCCGCGACAAGCCTGCGGCAGGAGCCCTTCTTGTCACAGGGATCGTGCTGGCGGCGCTGACGGAGGCGATCGCCAGCACTGTCCTGTCGCTCGGGCGCGCCGACATCATCGGTGATACCTATGCCACGCCGGATGAGTTCGCCTGGCTCGATGTTGGCTACACCGCTTTCAAGATGGTCGGGTTCATCTGCGCTCCCTGGCTGATTACCCGGATCAATCTACGCAGCCTGATCATCATGGCGACACTCGTGATGGGCACGGCCTGTGGCCTGGCTGCCTTGACGGCTCGGTTGGACCTGCTGATCGCCCTTCGCGTCTTCCAGGGTCTTTCTGGCGGTATCCTCCTGGTTGCCGGCCAGGCGATCATCTTTCTCGCCTATCCGCGAACCTATCAGCCGATCCTCCAAGCTCTGTTTGCGATGGGGTCGGTCGTTGCGCCCGCGACAATCGCCCCTGCCCTTCAGGGTTGGTTGCTCGATAGCCACTCCTGGACCTGGATCTTCTTCAGTGTGGTTCCGGTAGCCATGGGGTCTGTCGGCCTCCTGTTGATGGTCGATGGTCCAGATCCCGTCAAGGCCACGCCTCGTCCGTTCGATTGGATCGGCTTCTCGCTGATCTCCACCACCCTGTTGTGCTTCACCTACGTACTCAGCCAGGGCAGCCGGTGGGACTGGTTCGAGGAGTCTCGCATCCTGTGGCTGACCGTGATTGGCACAGCCGCCCTGCTGGCCTTTCTCAGCCAACAGGTGATGGCCAAAGGACAGGGTCTGCTCGATTTTACCGCATTCCGATCAGACGACTTTACCTTTGCCTTCATTGTCAGCTTTGTTGCCGGCGCCGCATTGTTCGGAAGCGCGTTCCTGATCCCGGCCTTTGCCGTCTCCGCCCTCGCGTTCACGCCGACAGACGCCGGCCTCCTGTTGTTACCCAGTGGCGCCTTGTTCGTAGGCGCCCTCCTGATTGCCGCCTTCCTCTTTCAGGTGCGCCGTGTTGCTCCGTTCGCCACAGTGCCGTTCGGCATTCTGATGATCATGGTGGCGATGTGGATGCTGTCCGGCTCGACCAGTCAAAGCGGCGCGGACGACATGATGGGCGCCATCCTGCTGCGCGGTCTGGGCCTCGGCTTCCTGTTCTTGTCGATTACCCTGATCGCCTTCAGCACTCTCACCAGCGCCAATCTTGCCTCTGGCATCGGTCTCTTCAATACGGGCCGTCAGCTTGGCGGTCTTATGGGCGTTGCCGGGCTCCAGACCCTGATCGAGCATAACGTCGCGGGCAACCTCGCGGTGCTCGGCTCCCACGTCGCAGCCGGCGTTCCGGCGATCAGTGAGCGGTTAACGGCAACGACGGCCATGCTGGTGGCAAAGGGAATGGACGCCGCGGCGGCCGGCCGCGCTGCCATGAGCCTCCTGGGGCGGGTCGTTGCAGGTCAGTCGACCGTGATTGCCTTCGATACGGCGTTCAATGCGGTCGCTATACTCTTTCTCATCGCCGCGCCCGTGCTGGTCACCATCAAGATCGGCCTCGCCCGATATGCGAAGGCGCAGGCTGCGAAGTCGCCGGGGACGGTTGGGGCCCAACCTCGGTCCCAGGTGAAGCCGAAGCTCGAAGAGAACCCACGTCAGGTGGTTCCGCTATACAGTGAAGCGCGCTTAAACCTCGCCGATCGTCCAGTCCAACAGCGATATTCCGACAGCGGGATGCTCAGCCTGCAGTCCTGTGCCCCCTGCACGCAGACTCGATGAGCATCCCGCCGGGCCCTGGCATTGCTGTCAGGGCCCACCCCTGACCACGGTACAGGCATCGAGGATCTACCATGCACGGAACGGTGTCTCCCGCGGGCGATAAACGAGACTCTGATTTTCGAAGTATCCCGAAGAATCGTCAGATCCTGAACGGTGCCAGAGAGATCTTTCGCCTGAACGGCTATGCGGAGGCCACCATGGAGGAGATCGCAATGAAGGCCAAGGTCTCCAAGGGTACGCTTTACAATTACTTCGACAGCAAGGACGATCTGTTCAGGACTCTAATCCATTCTGAGGCCGGACGAATTGCAGAGGAACTGCCAACGCCTGATCTGGAGGATCCGAGCCCAGCCTCGGCTCTGAGGCAGACGGGGCTTGCAATTCTTAAGGTGATGGAGGCCCCAGCGACGGTGGCGACGCTGCGTCTCATCGTCGGCTCGCTTGGCCGTTTCCCCCGCCTGGGAGAAGAGTTCCTTACGCGCAGCCTTGGTCCGACGGTCGAGCAGATCGCGATATACCTCACCATTCATAAGGCCGCCGGTGGCATCCATATCCACGATAAACATGCAGCGGCGGAGCGGTTTACGAGGTGGTGCCTGGCGCATGTGATGGAGCGCGTTCTCATGCCTGACCAGCCCCAGCAAACGGCGGAGAGCTGCTCCGCGTGGGTGGAGTGGATGTTGTCTCCAGCCGTCTCCCCGTGGGTGCAAAGACATGAATGATCTCCCGTCATCGCCTCCTCATCGCCACCTGGTCAGTTTTCGGCAGAAACCTCTCCGTCGTGTTCTTCTGCTCCTCAGGCATCGGGACATTGGACTGCCCGTTCACTCCCGGTAGAGTCCGCGCTAGTGGTGGAAATTTGCTGACGCGCCGGGTGTTGGGATGAGGTGGTCATTGGGCGGACCGGCTATGGTGGAGTTGCTCGACTGCACCCCAGCTGAAGGAACCCCAATGA
>NZ_JBVVAK010000091.1:0-32582 GCF_055792825.1 Microvirga sp. GN3 | reverse complement strand
CCGACAGGGAATACACAATGGTCGACGCCACCATCGTCAAGGTTCACCGCCACGGACAAGGCGCAAAAGGGGGACTGAGAGCCAGGCCATAGGCCGCTCCAAGGGCGGCATGACCACCAAGATCACTCTCTTCGTCACGCCAATGTAGAGACGTAGACTCTCTTCGTTCTACACATAAAGAACGATTCGTTTTCCTATGACGGCGCGCGTTAATCCATGGGCCTCCGGGGCAGGAGGCATGATCTACGCGAAACAGCTACTATGCCTTGCCTGCGGCTCAATCCGAATTCCCTGCTCCAGCCGATGGAATTCCCTGCCCGGCGAACCGGAAATGGACACGCAAGTGGCTGCGTCTGTTTAGCTTCTGTCGCTGAGACGCCGACGAGAGTGCAAAATTCTGAGCGGTTTCCCTGCAGATTTCCCTGCTGGCAGGGATTCAGGACTGGAGACGGGTTCGCTCCAGACTGCCACCGGCACCATTCCTTCTCTCGAACGATGAAGCGTCTCCGGTTCCGGCCTTTTATTTGTTTTGACGCTCGAGGACAGCAGGGCAATCGAGCCCGCGTTCACCTCAAGAATTTCACCCGTTTTCATCTGCCGAGGTAGCCCACCTGCCCAAGCTTGATTTCCGGCAATGAGGCTTACGCTGCGCCCCATATCGGACAGGAGGCGCCTATGGAGATGATCTTGCTCAAGGTGATGGGCTCAGCCGCCGTAGCCTCCGCCGTCATTGCCGGCATCCTATCGCTCCAGGTGTCGCGGCAGCTTGCCGGGCGAACGCCCAGCCATTCCGATTCATCCCAGGTAAAACCGAACCGGAGCTTCTTTAAAGCCTGGTTCCGGCGATAGAGCGTCTCCAGGAATGATTCTGGCACGAACGCCGCTTGGCCGGAGCTGCGAAACAGGCCATGGACCTGCGTGAACTATCGGCTCCCCGTCGCCGATCTCTGCGGGAACGTCCTCGCAGACTGCATTTCACCCAACATTTCCAGTGAAGCTGCTCCTTGCCCCAATTTTCATGAGCGACCTGATCGGCCATCTTCTGCTCGGTTCGCGTCAATTTGCGGCGCCGGCTGCTGGAAACGGCCATGAAGATGCCGATCAGCAAAGGCCCGCCGATGATCACCAGGCCCCAGACCCAGCCATCGGCTATATCCCAATCCATCTATCATCTCCCTGCGGAAGTCCGCTTTCGGCGGCCCTGTCCGCGTCGAGGGCTAGAGCATCGTTGGGCGCGGAAAACGGGTCCACTTTTCACTGGCATGGCCCTACGGGTCGCTGACGCGGCCCTCCGGGCCCGCACGATGCGCTTGCCGGATTGGAAGGTCGTCGTTCCGCGAGCGGGTTCACATAGGCAAAGTCACGATCCGGCATTAGACAGACGGGATACATCAGCTTGCCCGGAGTGCGCCAAACCCCATGCCAATCCCCATTTCAGAACCTGACGACCCGCGGATCGAGGCGTATCGCTCCGTGCGGGAGCGCGATCTCGTTGGGCGGCAGCGCCGTTTCGTTGCGGAAGGGGAAGTGGTCTTAAGGGTTCTCCTGAAGCAGTCACGCTTCAAGATCGAATCGCTCCTGTTGGCAGAAAGCCGGCTGGAAAGCCTGAGCGATGCATTGAACGTGCTTTCTCCTGAGGTTCCGGTTTACACGGCGAACCGGACGGTGATGGATGCCATCGTCGGCTTTCCGATCCACAGAGGCATCCTGGCCGTTGCTCACCGGCCTTCCTCACCACCGATTGAGGAATTGCTCGCGCAGATGCCGGAAAAGGCGCTCGTAGTCGGTCTGGTCGGCCTGGCAAACCATGACAATGTCGGTGGGATCTTCCGTAATGCCGCGGCCTTCGGTGCCGGAGCGGTACTGCTCGATCAGGAGACTTGCGATCCGCTCTACCGCAAGGCCATCCGTGTTTCTGTCGGAGGGGCATTGGTGGTGCCCTTTACACGTGTTCCATCGGCGGACGCCATGGTGCGGGCCCTGCAGGCAGCGTCCTTCGACGTGATCGCTCTGTCGCCATCCGGCCGAGAAATCCTCTCGCAGGTTCGATCCTCACCGCGAACCGCCCTCCTCCTCGGGGCGGAAGGGCCAGGACTACCAATGGAACTGATGGCTTGCACACGTACCGTATCCATTCCCATGAGCGGCGGTTTCGATTCGCTGAATGTGGCGACCACGAGCGGGATTGCCTTGCACCACCTTGCGAATACCGCTCTCTGATTTGTGAGAAATCAGTCCCTTGTCTCCAAGCGTAGCCGTTCTAGGCTTCCGCTCCCATGACTGGAGACGCCCATGTCGATCACACGCCGCACAATTCTTGCCAGCACCGCTCTTGCCGCTGCTCCCATCGGAGGTCCTGCCTTAGCCCAAACTGCCGCTTCGACCCCGGCCCCTGCGGCTGGCAGCCGCCAGGCTCCCGGCTTCTATCGCTACAAGGTCGGCGATATCGAGGTGACGGCCATCAATGACGGCTCTGCACCGCGCCCTCTCGAGGGCTTCATCCGCAATGCGGAACTGTCGGCCGTCCAGCAGGCCGCCAATGAAGCGTTCCTGCCTCAAACCACGATTCAGAACACCTTCAACGGCCTCGTTATCAAGAATGGCAACCGGCTGACCGTCATCGACACCGGCAATGGAGAGATGGGCGCCCCCACCACGGGCCGCTGGATGGAGAACTTCCGTGCCGCAGGGTTCGATCCGGCCCAGGTGAACACTGTCGTCATCAGCCATTTCCATGGCGACCACATCAACGGTCTTCGCCGCAAGGACGGCACGGCCGTCTTCCCGACCGCCGAAGTGATGGTCCCAGCGGCCGAGTGGGCCTTCTGGATGGACGACGCCCGCATGAACCAAGCGCCCGAAGGCGCGAGGGGCGGATTCCAGGGCGCGCGCCGTGTCTTCGGCCCCATCGCCAACGATGTGAAGCGCTTCGAGGCGGACAAGGAGGTCGTGCCCGGCCTGACCTCTATTGCAGCCTATGGACACTCGCCCGGCCACACCGCCTTCATGCTGTCCTCCGGCTCGAGCCGCCTGCTGATCCTGTCGGACACGGCGAACCAGCCTGCCCTGTTCGTCCGCAATCCGGACTGGTCGGCAGTGTTCGACATGGATGCGGACCAGGCCAGGGCCACCCGCCGCAGGATGCTCGACATGGCCGCCTCCGAGCGGGCACAGGTCGCGTTCTATCACGCTCCCTTCCCGGCTACGGGGCATATCGCGAAGGACGGCAACGGATTCCGCTTCGTGCCGGTGCAGTGGAGCTCAGCTGTTTAAAACCTGCCCCCAGCGGTTTCCCCGATGAGCCACGCCAGGGTGGCTTCATCCGCACCGGTCGGCTCGATGAAGAGGATGACCGGCGTTTCATAAGGGTGTCGCTCTTTCAGCGCCCGATGCACCTGATCCTGAAGGCCCTTACGGGTCTTCAGGATGGCAACCGCCTCCTGTCCCTGCTCGATACTGCCCTTCCAGGCATAGACGGACTGCATGCCGGGCAGCACATTGATACAGGCGATCATCCGGTCCCGAACGAGCCCCTCCCCGATCGACAGGGCGATATCCATATCGGGAAAGGTCGTATAGACGAGAAGTGGGCGATCCATGCTATGCCTTTCCTCCGCATCCGATGGGACGCAACGAGGGTAACTGGGCATGGCCCGCCGTTTCAACAATATCGCATTCGTCGCCAGCGCTGCGCCTGACGCCCAAAGCGCGCTGAAGACCCTGCAGGATCGCTATCCCAACGTCGTCCCCCAGGATGCCGATGCCATCGTGGCACTCGGCGGCGATGGCCTGATGCTGCAGAGCCTCCACAGGTTCATGGGCACGTCCAAGCCGATCTACGGCATGAACAAAGGTACGGTCGGCTTCCTGATGAACGACTATCGGGAAGACGATCTGTTCGAGCGTCTGGAAGAGGCCGAGCGCAGCGTCGTACACCCGCTGCTGATGGTGGCCTGGGACGTGCATGGCGTTGCTCACACGGCGCGGGCCATCAACGAAGTCTCCATGCTGCGGCAGACCTACCAGGCCGGAAAGCTGCGCATCAGCGTCGATTCCCACGTGCGAATTTCGGAGCTCATCGCGGACGGCATCCTGGTTTCGACGCCAGCCGGGTCGACCGCCTATAATCTCTCGGTCGGCGGAACGATCCTGCCGCTCAACGCTCCTCTGCTTGCCTTGACTCCAATCTCCGCTTTCCGTCCACGCCGCTGGCGTGGGGCACTCCTGCCGGATTACGCCAAGATTCAGATCGAGGTTCTGGAAGCCGATAACCGCCCGGTGAGCGCGGTGGCCGACCACACGGAATTTCGCAACGTCTCCCACGTGCATGTCTCCATGGATCGCAGCGTCGACCTCGTGATGCTGCACGATCCCGGCCACAGCTTGGACGAGCGAATCTTACGCGAGCAGTTTGGCTATTGATGCAGCAAAGGCATGGGCTCCAACATGCCGGTCAAACGATGAGGTAAACGTCATGAACGATGACAACAGGCACCCGAGAGGCGGCCTCTATTTCGAGGATTTCGTAGTCGGCTCGACCATCAAGCACCGTCTCACGCGGACGGTGACGCAGATGGACAACATGCTGTTCTCCAACATGACGTTGAATCCGCAGCCGCTCCATATCGACGCGCATTTTTGCGCTACCGAGACGGAATGGGGCAAGCCGCTCATGAATTCCCTGTTCACGCTAGGCCTGATGATCGGCATCTCCGTCAACGACACGACGGTCGGCACGACCATCGCTAATCTCGGCATGACGGATGTAAAGTTTCCAGCGCCCCTGTTCGAAGGCGATACAGTCAACGCAACGACGGAGATCGTTGCCAAGCGCGAGTCGAAGTCGCGTCCCGATGCCGGTATCGTCGACTTCATCCATCGCGCCTACAAGCAGGACGGCACGCTCGTGGCCGAATGCCGCCGACAGGCATTCATGCGCAAGAGGAGCGCCTGATGCGTTCGCTCCTGTTCGTCCCGGGCGACAGCCCAAAGAAGCTCGAGAAAGGCATGAATTCAGGAGCCGACGTGCTCCTCATCGATCTGGAGGATTCGGTTTCCCTCGATGCCAAGCAGGAAGCCCGACGCACCGCCGCCGCCTTTCTCGCCGAGCGCAGCAAGGAAGCTGAACGCCCTCGCCTGTTCGTGCGCGTCAACGGGCTGACGACAGGCCTCATCGATGCAGATCTCGACGGCGTGATGCGATCTGCTCCCGACGGGATCGTGCTGCCGAAAACCGTTGGCGGTCCGGACGTGGCTCATCTCGGCGCCAAGCTGGCGGTGCGGGAGGCCGAGTTCGGTCTTGAGGATGGTGCCACCCGCATCCTTGCCATCGCGACGGAGAATGCTGCGGGCGTGTTTGCGCTCGGCACCTTCGCGGGCGCAAGCCACCGCCTCATGGGCCTGACCTGGGGTGGCGAGGATCTGTCCGCCGATCTCGGGGCCGAGACCAACCGCGGCGAGGAAGGGGCCTATACGGACCCGTACCGGATAGCCCGCGCCCTTACCCTCCTGGGTGCGGCGTCAGCAGGAGTGGACGCAGTCGACTCCGTCTTCACCAATTTCCGCGACATGGCCGGTCTCGAAACTGAATGCCAGACAGCGCGGCGCGATGGTTTCGTCGCCAAGATGGCGATCCATCCGGCTCAGGTCCCGGTGATCAACGGGGCCTTCACCCCGTCCCCTGAAGCTGTCGAGCGGGCACAGGCTGTGATTGAGGCGTTCAAGGCCAATCCGGGCGCAGGCGTCGTCGGCGTCAACGGCGAGATGCTCGATCGCCCACACCTGCTCCGGGCCGAACGGCTCCTGAGGCGAGCCGGCCGGCTTTCGTAAAGGTCAGCTTCGTTCTGAGAAACGAGATAGCAGGCTCACGAGTTGGGCCTGATGGTTCGTGCCTGTCTTCGCGAAGATCGATTTGAGGTGATACCGGACGGTCTGAGTCCCGACCTCATTTTCGTTTGCGATCTGCTGCGTATCCAACCCCTTGAGAAGCGCCGAGGCCACACGCAACTCGGCGGGCGTCAGTTGAAAGATTTCCCGCACGGTCGTCAGTGCCAGGGTCCGATCCTCCGTCGGATCGGTGATCAGCAGGATGGCTCGTGCCCCTTGAAAGATATCGCACGCCGCTCGGGCGACCGGGTAGGAATGCAGAAGGAACGGGAGACCATTGGCTCTATGGAGGAGGGCGGAGATCGGCCCGTCGTCCTGCTCGCCGATCATGGAACGGGTGGAGGCGGTGATCAGGTCCTGCAGCGCCTTATTAGCCTCGCGCTCCGGTGAGCGCAGGCGCGACGAGACAATTTGCAGGTGCTCGCCAAGATATGCCTCGGCTCGTCCGTTGAGGCGAATAACGCGCCCCAGCCAGTCGATCAGAATGGCCCCGCAGGTGAAGCGCTCGAGGCCATCGACGAGCCCTTCCGCATATGACAGGCGTGCTTTCGAGGCCAGGCGAGCCGCCCTGCGCACATGAGGCAGGTCGTGCCGCAACAGGGAGAGATCGTCTTTCGAAAAGGGCTCCCGCTTCGCCCGACGATGAAGGGAAAGGGCAATATTCGCGCCTCCTGTCTCCATCAGGATTGTCCCGGCAAACCAGCCGAAGCCGACTGAAGGGAGAAACTCGGAATAAAGGGGCAGCTTTCTCAGCTCGTCTGCCGTGGCGAGGTCGGCATCGGTGACGATCTCTTTCCCTTTCCGGGCCAGTGGGATGCCGCGCTGGGTACGCACATCGCGCGCCTCCCAGTCCTCGTCGAAGAACCGGGTGCAGAATTCCTCAAGGGCATCGGAATGGATCAGGCCTCCCAGGGAATTCGCATAGGACAAGAGAATGCCCCCATCCGCGCCCCACGCGGCACTCGCCAGATCGAGCGCCCGTCCCCACAACTCCGGAACAATCGCGGCCTCATAGAACGCATCGGTCGCAGGCATCTCTTCTTACGCTCGGGACTTCGAGGATCGCCACTGTTGCCGAAAGGCAACCATTGGAAAGCGACCTAACCAATAGGAACTTAAACGTTATAAACTACCCATATGGGCAGTGTACAGCCCCGGGCCGTATGTTCTTATCCGATATAACACCACAAATCGCACTCTTCCCGCGTGGTTGGAAGCGGCAGGGCAAATGAAAACTCACCGAGCCGTTCCGGTCCTCTGACGGCTGGAACTGCTCAAAATAGGCCCGCCACGAAGGCGGGTGTTGGGGGATATCTATGTCTCAGATTCTTATCGATGCGTTCAATGCTGCCACGACATGGCAGCAGGCATTAGCGGCAATTAAGAATGAAGAATATGCATCGCTTCTGCTTGAGGATACTCATCGCGCCAAAATCAATCAGCTTCCGGATGATGGTGGTCGCGAACAAGCCATCGGCCTCGGCGTGAACGAGATCAAGACCCTGTTTGGCGACTTCACCACCGTCGACGAAATTAGGTCGGCCGTGCAGAAGCAGATCGACGTGGAATACGCCAAGTTCGAGGTCATCGAGGGGGTCAGGACTGCGAATGGGATCGGTGAGATGAGGGACGCTCTCAACCTCGTCCCAATCCTGAATGAGCACCGCCAGAATCTCATCGAGGAGTGGTCCGCCAGCGAGATTGAGGCCGTGCAGGCACGGGTGGCGGCGCTCGAGGCCGAGGAATACACTCTCGTTCTGAAGGAAATCGCCTCGCGCGCCGGCGGCGGAGCCTATCTCGACCTCCTGGCGGCGAAGTTGGTGATCGTTCGTGACGATCCGGAGGCCGATCCCATCTTCGGCACCGGCACTCTCATCCCCGCGCTCAAGGCGGCGGATCTGGCTGTCAATGCGGACATTCTGGCCGCTTTCAACGCAGCCAACAGTTGGCAGGAAGCCTTGGCTGCGATCAAGGACTACGACGACCTTCTGCTTGATCAGGCCTATATCGACATGCTCGGCGATCTTCCCGACGATAAGGGCCGTGAGCAGGCTATCGGAGACGGAATCGTCCAGACGAAAGCCCTGTTCGGCGATTTCCAATCCATCGCGGACCTCAAGGAGGCTCTCGAGTATCAAATCGATACTGAACACGCCAAGTTCGAGTTCATCACCGCGCTTGACGACGCCGTGACTGCAGAGGAAATGACCCTTGCACTCTATGAAACCGTCGAAACCGTGCACGAGGACCGGCAGGAGCTGATCGCTTATCTTCTCGACAGCGGCGATCCCGAGGCCATTCAGCTTGCAGAATTTCTCCAGACCACAGCCTACACCACGGTTCTGGCCGAAATCGTGACACACCTCGACGATGAAGCCTACATGGCTGAGTTGGGCGCCCGCATGCTGGTCATCCGCGGCACCCTGCAGGGTGGCCAGTTCTTTGGCGATACCCGGATCATCTCGGCACTCGCCGAATCTCACGAGCAGATCGAGGCGACGTTCGATGCCGTGATCACCGGCGACACCACGGGCACTGCCTCAGAAGACGGCACGGAAGTCGCCAGCGGCACTCTGTCGGTCGAGGACGAGGATTGGGGCGAGGACGCCTTCAGGCCTGCGTCCGAAAACGATCTACAGAAGGAGTACGGGGCGTTCACTTTCGACGAAACGACCGGAGAGTGGAACTTCACTCTCGACAATGCTGCGGCCCAGTCCCTCAAGGAGGGCGAGGAGGTCGAGCAGACTTTGACGGTTGTGTCACTCGACGGCACGGCATCCGAGACGATCACCGTCACGGTGACTGGCACGAACGATGCCCCAGAGGCAGCCGCGACCGGCAACGAGGCATCGGGCGATGAGGATACGATCATCACGGGACAGGTTCCGGCCGGCACGGATGTGGATGGGGACGAACTGACCTATGAGCTGGTCGAGGAGGTGGACGGCCTGACCCTCGACGAAGATGGCAGCTTTACCTATTACCCGGCCGACAACTTCAATGGTGAGAAGACCTTCGAATACCGCGTGAGAGACGCCAACGGCGCTCTTAGCGGAATCCAGACTTTCACCATCACCGTCGAATCCGTCAACGACGCTCCTGTGGCGGCAGAGGACGGCAACGACTTTACGGGTGACGAGGACGAGACGGTCACCGGCGCGCTTCCAGCCGGTACCGACGTGGACGGGGACGATCTGACCTACGTGCTGGTTGGATCGTATGAAGGCCTGACCCTCAACCCGGACGGCACATTCAGCTTCGTCCCGCCTGCGAACACCAACGGCACATTCACCTTCGAATATCGGGTGGTAGATGACGAGGGCCTCGAGAGCGAGATCCAGACCTTCAGGATCACCCTTGACCCGGTCGACGATGCCCCCGAAGGCGCAGGCGGTGACACAGCGGGCGATGAGGACACGATCATCAGCGAAGCGGTTCCGGAGGGTACCGATCCCGATGGTGGCATTCTGACCTACGTATTCGTAGGGGAGTCGATCGCTGGCCTGACCTTTAACGAAGATGGCACCTTCACCTATGAGCCAGCCGACAACTTTCATGGCGAGGTGACGTTCCAGTACAAAGTTGTGGACGAGGACGGGCTTGAGAGCGAGGTTCAGACCTACACTATTTTCGTGACAGCGGTGAACGATGCGCCTGTGGCAGCCACGGCTGGCAACAGCGCCTCAGGGAACGAAGACACGACGATTAACGGAGAACTTCCTGCCGGTACCGATCTGGACGGAGATGACCTGACCTACGAGCTGGTGGCACCGGTCGCAGGACTAAAACTCAACGCGGATGGCACCTTCCGCTATGTTCCGCCAGCCGATTTCAACGGCACCGTCACGTTCGAGTATCGGGTGGTAGATGAAGCAGGTGAAAAGAGCGAGCCTCAGACATTCACTCTCACCGTCAATGCCATCAACGATGCGCCACGGGACATCTCCCTATCGAAGGCATCGATCTCCGAGAATGCAGTGGCTGGAACTGAGGTTGGCAAGCTGAGCGCCTCCGATCCTGAAGGTGGCACGCTCACCTATGCTCTGCTGGACAATGCGGGCGGCCGTTTCGTCATCGACGCAACGACCAACACCCTCAAGGTCACCGACGGCACCAAGCTTGATTACGAGCAGGCCATGTCGCACAACGTCAGGGTTCAGGTGAAGGACGCGGTTGGCGCGACCTACGAAGAAACCCTCGCCATCGACCTCACGGACATCACAGGCGAGACCGTCACGGGCACAACCGGCGCGGATATTCTCGCCGGCGGCCTCGGGAAGGACGTGCTCAAAGGCGGTCTCGGAAACGACAAGCTCTCGGGCGGCGTCGGCAACGACACGCTGTGGGGCGAGAAGGGCAAGGACATCTTCGTCTTCGACTCGAAGCTTGGTACGTCGAGCACGGACCGGAAGGTCAACTTCGACGCGATCAAGGACTTCTCGGTCAAAGATGATAGTCTCTATCTCGACAACGCCATCTTCAAGAAGCTCGGATCGGGCACTCCTACCAGCCCCAAGCAGCTCAAAAGCTCGTTCTTCACCATCGGAGACAAGGCCAAGGACAAGAACGACTACTTGATCTACAACAACAAGACTGGCGTCCTGTCTTACGATGCCGACGGTTCGGGCAAGGGCAAGGCGGTTGAGTTCGCTCAGCTCTCGAAGAACCTGAAGATGACCTACAAGGACTTCTTCGTCATCTAATCCGGTCTCGGCTTTAGACTGAGCCCGGCACAAAAAGAACGGCCTGTGAGGATCCTCACAGGCCGTTCTTTTTGTGCACTGGAAGGGAAACTTGTTGTTGCCCCCGAAGCGAAGCGTCTCAGCCGCCAGGACGCGTGATCGAGAATTTGGTCTCGGGCGTCGCCACGAAGTAGTCGCGATATCCCGAGCGGGCGATGGGGCGCATGGCTGCAGTGTCGACGAGGCCGTTCACGATGTAGCGGTCATCGATATGGATACCGACCACCTGCCCGATCACGAGATAGTAAGATGGCTCGCCTCCCCCTAAGGGATTGAGCGGCACGGTCTGCAGCCATTTGCATTCGAGCGCCGCGAGAGCATCGGCCACACGCGGCGGCTTCACGAGTCGGGAGGCCGCGGCTTTCAAGCCTGCATGTTCCATCTCGCTCTCACCCCGCGGCAGAACAGCGGAAGTCAGGTTCATCTGCTCGCGCAGATCGTATGTCGCGAGATTGCAGACGAATTCACCCGTCTCCTCGATGAAAGTAAGCGCATCCTTCTTTCCGGCAGAGGAGAACGCCACCATGGGCGGGCGCTCGGATACGGCATTGAAGAACGAATAGGGCGAGAGGTTCACTTCCCCTTTCGCACTCATGGAGGTGATCCAGCCGATGGGCCGGGGAGTGACGATAGCCTTGAACGGATCGTGCGGAAGGCCGTGGGCGTTGGTCGAGGTTTCGTAGAACATCAGCTTAGAACCGCGTCACAATGTCGTCGAGGCTGGGTCGGTCGCGGTCTGCCGGGGGCTCCTTGGTCGTGCCGATATGGACGTAGCCCGCAATCCGCTCGTTGGGCTTCAGTCCCAGAGCATCCAACACCCGCCGGTCGAAAGCGGCCCAGCCCGAGAGCCATGAGGCGCCGTAGCCGAGAGCCGTCGCGCCGTTGAGCAGGTTCATACAGACGGCGCCCGCGGAGAGAACCTGCTCCCAGTCCGGGATCTTCACATGAGGGACCACGCGGGACACTACTGCGATGACGAGCGGTGCCTGCGCAAAGCGCTCCCGCTCGGCGGCCACCTGCTCGGCGCTGGCGCCAGGGTTGTCCGCCTGGAAAGTCGTCGCCAAAACATCCCCAAGGCGCTGGCGTGCCTCCCCTTGGATGAGGATGAAGCGCCAAGGAACGAGCTTTCCATGGTCCGGCACCCGGGAGGCGACCTTCAGGAGGGTTTCGATCTCCTGCTCGCTCGGCCCCGGGGCCCCCAGCCAGCGCGGAGGAACGGAACGGCGCTGCAGAAGGCGAGAGAGGCTATCATTCATGGGATCTTCATCCGGCTTGAATAATGTGAAACAATGAAGGTGGATGCTCATGAAGGCTGCGGAAGAGGCAAGCTCCGGCTTGCCATCGTCTCGCCGTCTTACTGCGCTTGAGGGAGCGCGGGCATCTCAAAAGACGGGCCGCTGCCACAACAGAAACAGCAGCGGATGTATAGGGGGAGTGCGGTCAGACGCCAAGCAGGTTTCAACCCATGGCGGCCCCAGCGGTATGCGCAGGCAGGCCGAAGGGTGGTCCCATGGGGAGAGGCAAGGTGGCGCGACGCCGCTTGAGAGCAATGCAGACATCAATTTCCGGACTGGATAGTCCACCGTCCCTGACCGCCTGGCCTGAGCGCCAGACGCTGATCGCCTTTGGTCTCATCCTTGTAGCTTGGGCGCTGGCGGCCTCCATCTGGCCGCTGACCGGAACCGTCGTTCCCTGGGACTCCAAGAACCAGTTCTATCCGACCCTACGCTACCTGGGCAGCGCCCTCGCCCATGGTGAGCTCCCCCTGTGGAACCCCTACCATTTCGGCGGACACCCCTCGGCGGCCGATCCCCAGTCCCTTCTGTTCACGCCCACCATGCTGCTGTTCGGATGGCTCGTTCCCGAACCGTCGATGCAGCTGTTCGACGTGGTCGTCTTTGCCCATTTCCTGCCCGGAGCCCTGGCCTTCGTACCCCTGTTCCGGCGGAGGGGATGGCATCCGGCGGGAGCCGTGGTGGCTGCTCTCATCTTCATGCTCGGCGGCTCCGCTACGGCCCGGCTCCAGCACACGGGCATGATCTTCAGCTACGGCTTCTTCCCGCTCGCCTTCTGGCTCCTGGAGGAAGCCCTGGACCGCCGCTCGTATCTTCATGGCCTGCTCTTTGCCGTCAGCGCCGCCATGATGGTCATCGGGCGCGATCAGGTCGCCTTTCTCTGCGCCCTGACACTCATTGCCCTGGTCGTGCAGCGAATCTGGGCGGCGCCCCGGTCCTTCACTTATCTCAAGTCCCGCCTCGGGCTCCTGGTCTTCATGGGGCTTGTCGGTGGCGCGCTTCTCGCCGTGCCCATCGTACTGACGATGCAGTTCCTCGCCACGTCGACGCGCCCCTCCTTCGGCTTCGGGGTGGCCGCCATGGGCTCCCTGCCGCCGGAGAGCCTGGCGACGATTCTGTTCGGGAACGTCTTCGGCTCCCTGCGCTGGACTTACGATTACTGGGGACCGGACTGGCACAGCCTGTCCGAGGGAACCTGGACGGACAGGGCCACCAATTACCTGTTCATCGGCACAATCCCGGCTCTTCTCCTCCTCTGGCACGGTGTGGCGGGTGGGCGCCTGTTCGCCCGAGAGTTCCGGTTTTTCCTCGTCGTCGGCTTGGTCGCCCTGTTCTACGCCCTCGGGCGCTATACACCAGGCTTCGAGGTCATTTTCGACCACTTACCGGGCGTGAATCTTTACCGCCGGCCAGCCGACGCGACCTTTGTCATCAACATCGCCCTTGCCTTTGCCGCAGGCTATCTCGTCCATCGCTATGCGACGGACGGACTGCCCAAATGGAACCGGGCCTCGCTTGGGCCGTTCTGGGCTGCCCTTCCGCTCCTGGCCCTGGGTCTCCTGATCGCGGCCACCGCCAGCGCTCTCGCCTTCGCCATCAAGGGAGGACATGTCTCGCCTGCCCTCATCGAGATCGGCGTGAGCCTCGCTGCCGCAGCCTTGGCCATCGCGACGATTACCGGGATGAGCGGCGCCTCGCGCTGGCGCGAAGCCATGGCCCTCATGCTGGTCACGCTGACCGGTGCCGAACTCATCGGCCGCCACGCGGCTTCAGCACTGAATGCAGAGCCGGCCGAGCGCTATACGGTCTTCACCAAGCTACCGCCCGAGCAACTCCAGGGCCTGCAGATCCTCAAGCGGGAGCTGGCCGAGCGTAACGCGAGAGGCGAATATCCTCGTGTCGAGATCCTGGGCCTGAAGGGCGCCTGGCAGAATGCGTCCATGGTCCTCGGGATCGAGGATATCATCGGCTACAATCCCTTGCGTCTGGCCGATTACGAGCGCGCCATTGGACCAGGCGAGAACGCAGAAGATCCCAACCTGCGTCGGTTCCCGACAAGTTTCCGGGGCTACAAGTGCGAACTCGCAAGCCTGCTCGGGCTCGACTACATCGTGCTCGATCGTCCGGCAGAGAAACTGCCGCGCCATTTCCCACGCCTGACCGGGGCCGAGGTCGTCTACGGAACCGGGCGGATGTGGATCTACCGCCTGAACACCTCCGTTCCGCGCGCCTATGTGGCGCATCATGTGACGCCGGTGGATTCTGAGGCCGTGCTCGGCCTGGAGGAACTGCCGGAATTCAATCGCGAGACGGAAGCTCTCATTGACGATGAGAGCATGTCCCTGCTCAGGGCCTCCTATGCGCCCGCGGGCTCAGTCCGCGACAAGGCCAAGGGAGAAGCGCGGATCGTGAGCTATCAGAGAAACTCGGTCACGCTCGATGTCGAGAACAGCGAGAATGGCGTGCTGGTGCTTCACGACATTCATTACCCGGGCTGGGAGGCCTGGGTCGATGGCGAGCGCCGGCCGATCCTTCGCGCCAATCTTCTGTTCCGCGGCGTCGAGATCGGCCCCGGACGCCATCGGGTCGAGTTCCATTTCCGCCCGATGTCGCTCGAGAATCTGGTTGCGGCCGCCTCCGATCTGATCGAAAGCGACGAAAAGCCGATTCAGACGGCCATTGCCTCCCCGCTCCAATGAGAGCCGATTTTCAATCGATGACCTTATTTGTGAAACAGTCCTTCCCCTTTCTTGGTCTGCTCGGCCTCATCGCAGCCGGCGCTGCCTCGGCCCAGTCTCCGGCCGTGCCGTCGATGTCGCAGAGCCTGCCCCCGATCTCGATTGGGCAGGTGACCCTGAATGCCGGGGCGACCTTCGCAGGGAGCAACGAACCAATCCGCTCAGGACTCGTGTGGCGGATCTATGAGGATCGCGGAGACGCATCCCAGCCCAATATCATGGCCCGCTCTACAAGCCCCATGCCGAGCTTCACGCTCTCCCCAGGCAACTACATCATCCACGTGGCCTATGGCTTCGCGAGCGCCTCGAAACGCATCAGTGTGCAGCGGGGCAATCTCAACGAGCGGCTCGCCATCAACGCAGGCGCCCTCCAGCTCAAGGGCGCCGTGGGCGGAAGCCCCATTGCCGCAAACCGCCTCACCTTCTCCGTCTATGTGCCGGAAGCACAGAACTCCGAAGGCCGGCTCGTGATCGCCGACGCCAAGGCGAACGACATGATCCGTCTGCCCGAGGGCACCTATCACGTGGTCTCCACCTATGGAGATGCCAACGCCATCATGCGCAGCGATCTGAAGGTGGAATCGGGGCGTGTCACCGAAGCGACGCTGAACCATCGCGCCGCGACGGTAACCCTCAAGCTGGTTGGATCGGCCGGCGGTGAGGCCTTCGCCGGCACGGCCTTCAGCGTGCTCACGCCCGGCGGCGACGTGATCCGCGAGGCCATCGGTGCCTTTCCGTCGGTCACGCTGGCCGAGGGCGAATACGTCCTGATCGCGCGCCACGAGGGCAAGGTTTATACCCGCGAGTTCAAAATCGAGAGCGGGCTCGACCGGGATATCGAGATCATCGCCACCCCGTAAAACCGCTGAACCTTTCAGTCCCCGCGGCATTGACGGTCAGTCAATGATCGGTCACGCCGCGCATGAGCCTGGACTCCCAAGGCGTGACCTTGCTGGAGAGGAAGCTCATGAAAATCGCAGAGATCATGACCCGCAACGTACGCGTGGTGAGTCCGGATCGGACGATCCAGGAAGCAGCGCGTCTCATGGATGAGATGAATGTGGGTGTGCTGCCCGTCTGCGACGGACGCCGCCTGCGCGGCATGGTAACCGATCGGGACATCACGGTCCGGGCGACGGCTGCGGGCCTCACGCCCGACACGACCCGCGTGCGCGAAATCATGTCCGACAATGTATGGTGGTGCTTCGATGACGATGACGTCAATCACATTGTCGAGTTGATGAGCGAGCATCAGATCCGCCGCTTGCCGGTGGTCGATCATGACAAGCATCTGGTCGGCATCGTCGCGCTCGGCGATCTCGCGACCGACAGCGAGGGCGATGCCTCCCGTGCGCTGCATCGCATTTCCACGCCCTCCGAGCCTGACCGGACTGGCACGCCCTCGACCTCACGAGCAGATCAGACCCCGAGTAGTGGACAAGCCCGACTGACCGGTGAGGAGCGGCGCGAGCTTGATCGACGTCTGCGGGACGATGGTGACGACTGGCGCCATCGTCCACACGATTACCGCGAAGATCGGCACAGCCGGGAAGACCGCTCGCGCAATCGTGGCCGCGGCGGATTCCGCTTCCGTGACGAGGATGACGTGCGCGCCGCCTTCGGCAGCTTCGGCTATCCCGGCAAGGAGAGAGCTCGCAATGCGCGCATGCGCGGCGGCTTCGGCGGTGACGGCTATCAGAGCTACGGCGACGAATACGCAGGCCGCGGCTCTGCCAGCAGAGGCTATCGTCCGAAGCGCTATGGCGCCTCCACCATCACCGGTGGACGCGCTCGTCCCGGCGATGACAGCAACGAGAATGATCGACGCATGCAGGATCGCGAGCGCACCTGGAGCCTCGTGAACGAGCAACGGGATCACAGCAATTACGGCATAGGCCCCGGCAATACACGCTTCGGCAATGACACAACCGCCAGCCGCGGCGAGGTCCGCCGGGGCGAGCATCAGGGCCGCGGACCGAAGGGCTATCAGCGTTCGGACGAGCGCATCCGGGAAGACATCAACGAGCGCCTGACCGACGATGCCATGATCGATGCGTCAGAAGTCGAGGTGCAGGTCCAGAACCGGGAGGTGACCCTCACGGGTACGGTTCGCGACCGCAACGAGAAGCGGCGCGCTGAGGATTTGGCAGAGTCCGTGTCGGGGGTGAGCTACGTGCAGAACAATCTGCGCGTCGGCCAGCAGCAGGGCTCACATGCGACAGGGACCGAGGCAGGTGACGCTGGTGCTACGACAACTAATCCCGGCAGTGGAACTGCAGGCCCGACTGCCGGCACGTCTCCCGGAGGACGCACGACCGGCCGACAGCGGCAGACGACTTGATATTTTACACTCCGCCCTCATCCCAAGAGCTGAGTAAAAAGAAAAAGGCGGCGCTTCTCTCGAGAAGCGCCGCCTTCATTCGTGCAAACAGAATTTATGCGATTGTCCGCTCGACCACGTGATGCCCGTCGAGCGTCACGTGGCCTTCCGGCTCGGAAACCGCCTTCGCCACACGTCTGCGATCTGGTGTCACGGCCTCTGCGGCGAGAACCTTCAAGGCCTCGTCGAGCGTCATGGTCTGCTGGTTCGGGCTTCCCAGTCGGCGGATGGAGACCGTCCGTTCGGCGGCCTCCTTGCGGCCGACCACGAGAAGCACCGGTACCTTCACAAGTGAGTGCTCGCGGACCTTGTAGTTGATCTTCTCGTTGCGCAGATCCGCTTCGACGCGAAGACCCGCGGCTTCAGCGGAGCGCACCACTTCCATGGCGTATTCGTCGCCCTCGGAAGTGATGGTGGCGACGACCGCCTGCACAGGAGCGAGCCAGAGTGGGAAGTGTCCAGCGAAATGCTCGATCAGGATGCCGGTGAAGCGCTCCATGGAACCACAGATCGCGCGGTGCACCATGACAGGCGTCTTCTTCTGGCCGTCATGGTCGACATAGAACGCGCCGAAACGCTCCGGCAGATTGAAGTCTACCTGCGTGGTGCCGCACTGCCAGTCCCGGCCTATGGCATCGCGCAGCACATACTCGAACTTCGGCCCGTAGAACGCGCCCTCACCCGGGTTGATCGAGGTCTTGATGCGTCCGCCCGACTGGTCCTCAATCTGCTTGAGCACGCGGGTCATCACGTCCTCCGCATGATCCCACATCTCGTCCGTGCCGACGCGCTTGTCAGGTCGGGTCGAGAGCTTCACGACGATCTCGTCGAAGCCGAAATCGGCATAAGTGGAGAGGATCAGGTCGTTGATCTTCAGGCACTCGGCGGCGAGCTGATCTTCCGTGCAGAAGATATGAGCATCGTCCTGCGTGAAGCCGCGCACGCGCATCAGGCCATGGAGTGCGCCCGACGGCTCGTAACGGTGCACGTTGCCGAACTCCGCAAGACGCAACGGCAGGTCGCGATACGACTTCAGGCCATGCTTGAAGATCTGCACGTGGCCCGGGCAGTTCATCGGCTTGATCGCGAAGACGCGATCGTCCTCGGTCTGGGTCGCGAACATGTTCTCGCGATACCAGCCCCAGTGACCCGAGGTCTCCCATAGGGCCTTGTCGAGGATCTGCGGCGCGTTGACCTCCTGATAGGTGCCTTTCAGGCGACGGCGCATGTAGGAGATCAGCTCCTGGAATACCGTCCAGCCCTTCGGGTGCCAGAAGACGACGCCCGGCCCTTCTTCCTGGAAGTGGAACAGGTCCATCTCGCGGCCGAGGCGGCGGTGATCGCGCTTCTCGGCCTCCTCAAGTTGACGGATGTAGGTGTCGAGCTCTTCCTGGTTTGCCCAGGCGGTCGCATAGATGCGGGTCAGCATGGCGTTGTTCGAGTCGCCGCGCCAATAGGCGCCCGCCACCTTCATGAGCTTGAAGGCATTGCCGATCTTGCCCGTCGAGGTCATGTGCGGGCCGCGGCACAGATCGAACCAATCGCCCTGGGAATAGATCTTCAGATCCTGCCCTTCGGGAATCGCGTCGATAAGCTCGATCTTGTAGGTCTCGCCTTTCTCCTTGAAGACCTGCTTGGCCTTGTCGCGGCTCCAGACCTCCTTGGTGAAGGGTTTGTCGCGCGCGATGATCTCGCGCATCTTCGCTTCGATGGCAGGGAAGTCCTCAGGGGTGAAGGGCTCGTTGCGGGCGAAGTCGTAATAGAAGCCGTTCTCGATCACCGGACCGATGGTGACCTGCGTTCCGGGAAACAGCTCCTGCACCGCTTCCGCAAGCACGTGCGCGGCATCGTGCCGGATCAGCTCCAGCGCGCGCGGGTCCTCGCGGTTCAGAAATTCGATCTTGGCATCCTGGGTGATCGGATCGGCGAGATCGGCGACCGTGCCGTCGAGTGCCATGGCGACGGTGCGCTTGGCGAGCGACTTGGCAATGCCTTCCACGATCTCCCGGCCGGTGATGCCGGAGTCATATTGGCGCCGCGCGCCATCGGGGAATGTCAGGGTAATCATCAAATGTTTCTCCTGGCTCACTCCTGCCAACGGAGCAGGTAAGCGGGGGCCGACGGTTCGTTGGATTGGAAGGCGAAATCAGCCGCCGTCAGGTTCGGCTGCCTCGCAGGTGATCGCAGTGGCATTCTCCGGCGCGTTCACGCCCCGCCAGCGACCATAGGCCCACGGCTTATACCAGGCTGCGCTCTCGGGCAATGTTTCAGGCACCAGATCGATACCGTGAGTGCCGATGGGGCCGCAGCGGCAGATGCGGGCCAAGCCCATCCACCCCCCAGGCCAGAAACCATGCCGTTGGATCGCCTCATCCGTGTATTCAGAGCAGGAGGGCAGATGGCGGCACTGGCGGCCGATCAGGCCGGACAGGCTCAGCTGATAGCCTCGGATCGCCCAATGGGCCGCCTGCTGGACAGGGTTAGGCATTTATCCCACGCTCTCGATCCGCCGTGCCTCGACTTGGCCAAGAGCATCCACGACAGCATCGAATGTCAAGAGGATCGAGGCATGACGGGCCTTGTAATCTTGCAAAGGTTCCAGCACCTTAAGCTCCTCCCATTTGCCTTGAGGGGGCTCCCCGCCAGCTTTGAGCAGACGACTTGCCGCATCGCGAACCTCGCGAAGCTCCTCTATGGTCGCTCCGATTATATTCCGCCCCATGATCGACGATGAGGCTTGGCCCAATGCGCAAGCCTTTACGTCATGGGCGAAAGCCGTCACGACATTGCCTTCGAGCTTCACATCGACCGTAACGGTCGAGCCGCAGAGTTTGGAACGGGCCGTCGCAGACGCATCGGGCTCGGCCAGCCGTCCCAGATGCGGAATATCGGCGGCCAGCTCAAGGATACGTCGGCTGTAGATGTCGTTCAGCATATCGGCCTGTGACATGACGGTTGGGAATGTGCTCATATACCTATATAAGCACTGTGATAGAGTTCTGCGACAGCGGTCATTATGACACTGTCTGGAAAGAAAATAGAAACTACCGGGCTGCCAAGCTTCCTCGGTTTAGAAAAGTTGAGAAAAGAGGCTCCACGTGAGTGATGTGGTTAAGTCCCTGTCCACGCGTCTGACGACAGCCGCCGACAAGCCAGTTGCGTCTCCCTCCCGGGAAGAAGCCGAAGCGGCGGTTCGCACCCTGATCCGTTGGGCTGGCGACGACCCGACCCGCGAAGGTCTGCAGGACACGCCCAAGCGCGTCGCCAAGGCCTTCAGGGAGTTCTACTCCGGTTACGACGAGGATCCATCGGAGATCCTCGACAAGATCTTCGCCGAAGTCGAAGGCTACGACGATATCGTGCTCGTGCGCGATATCCCCTTCTACTCCCATTGCGAACACCACATGGTGCCTTTCTTTGGGGTGGCGCATGTGGCTTATTATCCCACGAAGGGCGTCGTCGGCTTGTCCAAACTCGCCCGCCTCGTCGATGCCTATGCCCGCCGCCTGCAAACGCAGGAGACGATGACGTCCCAGATCGCCAAGGCCATGGTCGAGGCGCTCGAGCCTCGCGGCGTAGCCGTTATGATCGAGGCCGAGCATATGTGTATGTCCATGCGCGGCATCCAGAAGGCAGGCGCTCTCACGCTGACCACGCAGTTCACCGGCATCTTCAAGGAAGATCCGGCCGAACAGGTGCGTTTCCTGACCCTTGTGCGGAGCCGGGGCTGAGGTCTTCTATGAACCCGTCGCCATCCACTCTTTTCCCCTCGCCCGGTTCCAAGGCCGAACTTGAGGAGGGAACGGTCCTGTCCCCTCGGTTCGGAGCGGACGGGCTGATCACCTGCATCACGACAGATGTCGCGACCGGCGAAATCCTCATGGTCGCCCACATGAATGCAGAAGCTTTGGCCAGGACGATCGAGACCGGCGAAGCTTGGTACTGGTCCCGCTCGCGCGGAGAGCTCTGGCACAAGGGCGCAACCAGCGGGCAGATCCAGACGGTCAGGGAGATGCGGGTCGATTGCGACCAGGATGCTCTTCTTCTCAAGGTGCAGGTCGCAGGTGATGGCGGCTGCTGCCACACCGGGCGCCGGTCCTGCTTCTACCGGAAGGTCGAGACCTCCGGCGGCAAGCCCCACCTCGTCATCGATTGAGGTTCATAGCCCTGCAAAAAAGCAAGGCTGCCATCGTCCAGGAAACGGGTGCAGTTTCGGCCTGTCCGGGTTAGGAAGGCCCGATGACACGACGTGACCTTCTCCCTGCGCGGGCGGCCGCCAGCGCCATCTTCTTCGGCAACGGCTTCGGCATCGGCACCTGGGCGGCCCAGCTCCCCCGGTTCAAGGAATCGCTCGGCCTGTCCGATGGCCAGCTCAGCCTCGGTCTCCTGGCCTTCTCCCTCGGCGCAGTAGCACTCATGCCGATCATCGGCTGGGCTGTGGTGATGGTCGGCAGCCGCCCCATGACGTTGATCGCTGCCTTTTCCTTTGCGGCGGCCCTGATCCTCCCGGGCCTTTCTCCGAACCTGAGCTTCTTCGTCGCAGCCGCCCTCGTGGCCGGGGCCTGCAACGGCACCATGGACATCGCCATGAACACCAATGCCACGGTGGTCGAGAAGGCCTGGGGCTCGGCGATCATGTCCTCCTTCCATGCCTTCTTCAGCCTGGGCGGCCTAGCGGGAGCCGGAGCATCCGGCCTCCTCATCGCTTTCGATGTCAGGATCGTGCCGACGCTCGTGATCTCCTCCCTTGGGATGGGCTTTCTCTTCCTGCTGGCGGCGTTCTGGACGCTCGGCGAAAAAGAGCGGACCGTCGAGGGTCATGGCTTTGCCTGGCCACGGGGGAGCATCATCCTTCTCGCAGTGCTCGCCATGTTCTGCTTCATCGTCGAGGGTGCCATGGTCGACTGGACGGCGATCTATCTCCAGACCGAGGCCGGCGCGAGCCTGGAGGCTGCCGTCACGGGGTTCGCCGCATTCTCCCTCGCTATGACAATCTGCCGCTTCATGGGCGATTTCGTTGTCCGACATCTCGGCCGCGTTCGCACGCTGCAGCTGGGAGCACTGCTCTCGGCCCTCGGTCTCGCGCTCGCCATGCTCGTTCCGCACCCCCTGCCCGCCTCCATCGGCTTCGCCCTGGTCGGCATCGGCCTTGCCAACACGGTACCGGTCCTGTTCAGCACAGCAGGCCAGATGAAGGATTTTCCGCCGAGCATGGGCGTCGCCATGGTGGCAACTTTGGGGTATGGCGGCCTGCTGCTTGGCCCCCCGTTGATCGGATTCGGCGGCGAAATCTTCAACCTTCGCGCGATGCTGGGCCTCCTTATCGGCTTCACCTTCGTCATCATCATTTTGTCGCAGCGGGCTTTGCAGCGCTCCACTGTTCAGTTTTCCTGAACCAGTCCTACTTGAAACTTGAGGGGACCATTCATGCGGCTTTCATAGCAGGTTGGCATGAATAGGAAGCAAGGCCTTGGAGTGATCAATGTTGTGGGACGGGATTGCCCGGCGCAGCGCCGGATCAGGGGGTGGCGGAGGAGCGGCCGAGATCAAGTCACCGGCCGAGCGCGAAATCCGGACGAAAGCAAGAATCGGCCTGGCCTTGGGCGGCGGCGCAGCGCGCGGCTGGTCCCATATCGGCGTGCTGCGCGTCCTTACCGAAGCCGGCATCGTTCCGGACGTGATTGCCGGCTCCTCTATCGGCGCCGTGGTCGGCGGTTGCTATGCGGCCGGCAAGCTCGACGAGCTGGAGGCTTTCGCCCTGTCCCTGACCAAACGACGGGTCATGGGCCTTCTCGATTTCCATTTCAGCGGCGCAGGCCTCATTGGCGGCGGGCGCCTGCAACGCCTGCTGGATCAGGACCTGACGGACCGAAGGGTCGAGACTCTGCCGATCAAGTTCTGCACCATCGCGACCGAGCTCGTGAGCGGGCATGAGATCTGGCTGACCCGCGGCCCTCTCGTCCAGGCCATGCGGGCTTCCTACGCCCTCCCCGGCGTGTTCGATCCGGTCATGATCGGCGGCCGTTGGCTTATGGACGGCGCCCTGGTCAACCCGATCCCGATCACCGCCGCCCGCGCGCTCGGCGCGGATATCGTCATCTGCGTGAATCTCAACGGCGAGGTGCGCGTGCGCGGGACCGTCATCCAATCCTACGATGCCGGGACGAGCGACGAGCAGGAGATCGAGGACGCCATCGATGAAGCGCCCCGGCGCTGGGGTATCTTCCCAGGATCTCGAGGAGACAAGCCGCGCAAGCCGAATGCGCCTGGTCTTGCCACGGTGATGGTCGATGCCTTCAACATTACCCAGGACCGCATCGCTCGCTCGAGGCTCGCCGGAGACCCGCCCGATATCATGGTAGCGCCGAAGCTCGCCAAGATGGGCCTGTTCGAGTTTCACCGGGCCCTGGAATGCATCGCCCTGGGACGGCAGGCCACGGAGCGCGCCCTGCCGGATATTCTCGAATTGCTGCAGGAAACCCAGACAGGCTGATCAGGCCGTCGCGATATATTCCTTGATCGCCTGAGTCTCAGCCTCGACCTCTTCAAGGCGCAGCTTCACCACGTCCCCGATGGAGACGATGCCGGTCAGGCGTCCGCCCTCGACGACCGGAATGTGACGGAATTTCTGCTGGGTCATGAGTTCCATCACGTCGTTAATGGATGTCTCGCCCGTGCAGGTGACGACCTTCTCGGTCATGAAACGGGAGACAGGCTCGTCCAGGGCTTTCGCACCTTGCGTGGCAACGGCGCGCACGATGTCGCGCTCAGAGATGACGCCGGTGACGGGCCGGTGGCCGTCGACGATAAGAAGGGCACCTATTCTGCGTTCTGCGAGAATCCTGGCCGCTTCGCTCAAGGATCGGCCCGGCTCGATGGTGGCGACATCTCGGCCTTTGAGCGAAAGGATTCGATTGACGATCATTTATTCCCTCCCGTTGTGCGAACGGCGAGGACCGTCAGCCCTCGTATCCGCAAGACTGAAGTCGGGAACCTATCCCATGACAATGGGTGAGAACCCTACATCAGTATTACGATGATTGGGGCAAACGGTGTCGGTTTCAAGCCGAGATGCGGCTTGGCCGTGCAGGAAGTGGGTCCAGCAGCGGGAAAATGACGAGACCGGCCAGGAAGCCACCGATATGAGCCTCCCAGGCGATGCTCGCATCCATGAGCCCCAAGGGCTGGACGAAGGCGAACACATAGTTTGCGGCAAACCAGATCCCTAGGAAGATCAGAACCTGACGGTTGCGCACCATGTGCCCCAGGGTCTCGCGGGGCCGCTCGTGCGGCTGCGTTATGCGCCCTTCCCAATGCCATGAGGCCGGGGCAAACATGAACCAGGAGGCTGCTGCCATCAGGCCCGACACGGCCCCGGACGCGCCGATCATCGGCAGGACCTGCAAGGGATTCATGACGGCATAGAACACGGCTCCGCACACGGCGGAGGCCGCCAACAGGATGAAGAACCGTCCACCGCCGCAGCGCCTGACGATAGGAGTGCCGAAAGCGGCAAGCCAGACGCTGTTGATGAGCACGTGGGCCCAGGAGCCATGAAGGAAGGCATAGGACAGCGCGGTCCAGGGCCGCCCTTCCTCATTGGCTAGAACGTATTGTGCCAATGCCATCATCGGCGTGACCGTATCCTCCGGCACACCCTCGCGCAGGGATCTCATAATCTCGTCGACCTGAACACCCCCGAAGGCCACGGACCAGCGTGCCGGAATCACGGCCCAATCGATGATCACAGTGAAGTCCGTTTCATCGGACAGAAGCATCCGGAAGGCGTGGATGCCGATCAACACGGCCAGACACAAAGTAATGACAGCTGGCAGGTTGAGGATCGGCTCTCGGAGGCGGGACGGGTGTGGAGACATGAAAAACTTTTTTGTCTGGCAGCCGGCTTAAATCCTTGTGCCGACGGCGTTCGATTCATTTTCTGAGCTAGCCCCAATCTGGGCCCGCAGTCGAGAAAAACCAACAGGTTAGCAATAGCCAAGCTTGCCTCAGAGGAAACCTTTCCTTCCTCTTTTCGGCGCTCGAAGTTTTTGTTAACCATAATGGAACCGGTCGAGCCGCGACGCGTTAACTCACCTTTTACTTTCCGCTTGAGCCGAAAATGCAACCATGTCAGTTTGGTTAAAAGAACGTTAACCGGCTGGTGGGGCATGCGGCAGGATTATTTCAAGAATGGCCTTTTCTGTGGCGTAAATGAGAAGCCAGCCTCTGTGAGCACGTTCATTAAAACAGCTCTTCTCGGCCTGTCTCTCCTGTTTATCGGTACAACCGCCCAAGCCCAAACCGTGGCTGCCCTACCCGTTTCGAGCGCTCCGATTACGAGCATCGGCACTGCCAAGCCGCTTCTGGGCTGGTCACAGTTTTGCGAGAATTTTCGGTCCGAATGCTCCGTGAATGTGGCGGAGTCCGATACGATCGACCTGACCCCCCAAGTCTGGAAGACGATCGTCTCCGTGAATCAGCGCGTGAATTCCAGCATCAAGGCCGTGACGGATGCGGACCACTGGGGTGTCGTCGATATTTGGGGCTTCCCCGATGACGGCCGCGGCGATTGCGAGGATTTCCAGCTCCTGAAGCGCCGGCTTCTTGCCGAGGCAGGCCTGCCCCGCCGCGCCATGCGCATGACCGTCGTGATCGACGAGTTGGGCGAAGGCCACGCCGTGCTGATGGTACGCACCAACCGGGGCGACTTCGTCCTCGACAACAAGACCTCGTCGGTTCTCCCCTGGCACCGCACCGGCTACGTCTACATCAAGCGCGAGAGCCAGGACGCAATCGGCTGGGTGTCCCTCGGCGGCATCGTCTCATCGCCGACCACCACCGCAAACCGCTAAAAGAAAAACCGGCGCAAGACGCCGGTTTTTCGTTTCAGCATCAGCTTTATTCGAGGCGGATCAGTCGATCCGCCTCATTCCTTTTGCGAAGCGCTTCCAATTGTCCACGTAGTTCCTGGCCGACCAGCGAAGCCGATCGATTGCATCCGCATCAAGCACGCGAATTGCCTTGGCCGGCGCACCGACGATCAACGAATTGTCGGGAAATTCCTTGCCTTCGGTGACCAGCGCATTGGCGCCCACCAAGCAATTCGCACCAATGCGGGCATGATTGAGGATCGTGGCTCCCATGCCGATCAGGGAGTTCTCGCCGATCGTGCAACCATGCAGGATGGCCTTGTGCCCGATGGTGCACCCTGCCCCGACGGTGAGGGGTGCACCCATATCCGTATGGAGCAAAGCCCCTTCCTGGATGTTCGTGCCCTCGCCGATATCGATCAGCTCGTTGTCGCCGCGCAGCACGGCACCGAACCAGATGCCCACATCCAGCCCCAAGCGCACCTTGCCGATCACATGAGCGTCCGGAGCGATCCAGAAGCGGTCAGGCGAAGGAAAAATGGGGGCGCTGTCGTCGAGTCTGTAGATCGGCATCGCATGTCCAGAAAGAAAAACAGCAGAACCTAGGAAGGCCCTGCTGCGGAAGATTGCCTAGTCCTCGAGATCCGTATCGAGGATGGCCATGGTGAAATTGAACGAGCGGTCCCCATCCTCATCGTCGAGGAAGAGCACGCCGACGAATTCCTCCCCGATGTAAACTTCCGCCGAATCGGCCTTTTTCGGGCGACCGACGACGCGGATCGAGTGGTTCGCAAAGGTCTGGCGCAGATAGCGCTCGACTTTAGCCATCTCGGTTTTGTCCACTACAGGTCCTTTCTTGATTTCACGGAAGCTGCACTTGCCATGCCCGGCAAACGCGAGCAAGCGGGGTTAGGTCCCAAACGGAGCCCTGCCCTCAGATTCCGTCCATCTCCGAGAAGCAATGATCCATGGAGCGGGCAGGCTCTTCGCATCCGGCCGTACCGATGACCTTCGCCGGAACACCGGCCACCGTGGCATTATGGGGCACGGGCTTGAGAACCACAGAGCCGGCAGCGATTCTGGCGCAATGGCCGACCTCGATATTGCCGAGGATCTTCGCGCCGGCTCCGATCAGGACACCATGCCGAATCTTGGGATGCCGGTCGCCGCGCTCCTTGCCGGTGCCGCCGAGCGTCACATCCTGCAGCATCGAGACATTGTCCTCGATGACGGCGGTGGCACCCACGACAAGACCCGTAGCATGATCGAGGAAGATGCCGCGGCCGATCTGGGCCGCCGGGTGGATGTCCGTCTGGAACGTGTCGGAGGAGCGGCTCTGGAGATAGAGCGCGAAATCCTGCCGCCCTCTTTTCCAAAGCCAATGAGCCAGTCGGTGGGTCTGAATGGCGTGGAAGCCCTTGAAATAGAGCACGGGTTCGATGGCACGGGTGACAACCGGATCACGGTCCATGACCGCGCTGATGTCCGCCCGGAAGGCCGCTCCGATGGTCCTGTCGTCCTCAATGGCTTCGAGGAAGATCTGCTCGATGATATCGGCTGGTACAGCCGCATGCCCTAAGCGCGAGGCGACCCGGTGAATGACCGCGGCTTCCAGGCTCGGCTGATGCAGGATGGCGCTGAGCACGAAACCCGCGATAGCCGGCTCGGCCTGAACGATGGCCTCGGCCTCCGAGCGCAAGCGGCTCCAGATCGGATCGACCTTTCCGGCCACGGCATCCGGAGCTCCTGGCTTCAGACGCGTCTGTGTCATGATAGTCTCCTTGCCGGCTTCTTTATCGCCTTAAGCATAGATAAGAAGCCCAAGCCCCTTACCATAGATCCACGCGAGCCATGACCTACTCTTTTTCGCCGTCGACGTCCAAGCTTGTCGTTTCGCTTTCCGGCGGCATTGCGACCCTGGCCATAGACAACCCGTCCAAGCACAACGCGCTCGACCTGGAGATGTGGAAAGCCTTTCCCGACATCATGGGAGCACTCGATCGGGACCCGCAGGTGCGCGTGGTCGTCTTAAGAGGAGCGGGGCAGGAATCCTTCGCCTCCGGCGCCGATATCGGCGAGTTTGCGACCTTGCGCGCCGATGCCGAGGGCGGAAGACTGTACGAGGCCACCAACGAGGCCGCCTTCTCGGCGGTCGCCCATTGCTCGAAGCCCGTCATCGCCATGATCCGCGGTTTCTGCCTGGGAGGCGGCTTCGGCCTCGCCCTCTCCTGCGACCTGCGCGTGGCCTCCGAGAGTGCCATTTTCGGCATCCCGGCTGCACGTCTCGGAATCGGCTACCCGCCGGGCGCTATGAAGCTCGTGACGGCAACCATCGGTGCTCCGGCCGCGAAGGATCTTTTCTTCACCGCAAGGCGTATCGATGCGCAGGAGGCCTCACGCCTGGGCGTGGTGCAGCGGGTTGTGACGGAGGATCAACTGGAAGCCCACGTCCTGGCCCTGGCCAAGACGATTGCGGGAAATGCGCCCCTGACGATCAAGGCCGCCAAGGCAGCCATCGACGAAGCAGTCGGCGTGATGCACCCCGATGTCGATCCGATCACCCTCGCCGATCAATGCTTTGACAGCGCCGATGCCGCTGAGGGACGCAACGCGTTCCTGGAAAAGCGCCATCCGGTCTTTACCGGCAGCTAAGCTCCGTTGTCCCGGCAGTACACGAAATAGCGTCCTTCCAGCACCCTCGTCTCCGATGAAATGTCCCGACATGTTGGCATGTCGAAGGCGCGGTCGCCCAGCAGGATTCCGCCCGGCTGGAGCAAAGCTTCGAGCAGGGGCGACAGGCGCCGCGCCAGGCTCAGGTTCGCCTCCTCGTCGCCCGATCCGATATCGATATGGATCAGGGCCGCCGAGCCTCGGCCGTGTCTCTCGATGAAAGGCGGCAGGGTGTCGAAGAGGTCACCGACGATCAGATAGCCTTCGGGCGGATAGCAATCGGGATGGGCAGCGGGCGAGCGCTCGAAGACATAGATCTCACGCCCGGGCAGATGAGCACGTAAGTGATCGTAGGTGCGCCCGTTGCCGAGGCCGACCTCCAGCACGAGTCCCGCTGGGCTTAGGTTCCGCGCGGCCCAGTCGAGTAGATCGCGCTGTGCAGTGAGTCGTCGGATGGCGCTGTCGAGCCGGGTCATTCACTCCTCCTCTCAGAGAGATTGGAATGAGAAGCGCCAAGTCAACCGGCCAAGCTTCAGGGTCGATGAGCCAGGAAGTCCAGAACACCCTGCTTGTGAACCTTGTCGCCGACGGCGAGGTTGTGATCGCGCCCGGGAATATCGAGCGCAGTTGCGTTGGGTATGAGCTTGGCCAATTCCGGCCCCGAGCCTGACACATCGTCGGCCGTGCCGACGGAGATCAGGGTTGGGAGCTTGATGGAGGCAATCTCCGCCTTCGACAGCACCTGCCGCGAGCCGCGAATGCAGGCAGCCAACGCTTTCAGATCACTGCCGTTCTGCTCCGCAAAGGCTCGGAACATGCGCTGCATCGGATCGGTCAGGTCGTCGAGGGAGCGCATCTCCATGGCATCGGCAATACCGAGCGGCAGGCCGACACCTTCGACGAGGTGGATGCCGAGACCTCCAAGAAGCATAGAACGCATGCGATCCGGCGAGGCAATCGCCATATGGGCTGTGATCCGCGCGCCCATGGAATAGCCCATAACGTCGGCGCGCTCGATGCCGAGATGATCGAGGAGCCGGCGTCCGTCCTCGGCCATGCGATAGGAATCATAAGCCACGGGATCGTAGAGCTTCTCGCTCTCTCCATGACCGCGGTTGTCGAAGGCGATCACCCGGTAGCCGGCCCGCGTGAGGGTTTTGACCCACAGCGTGTTGACCCAGTTCACCGCATGGGTTGAGGCGAAGCCATGGATGAGGAGGATCGGGTCGCCCTGACCCTCATTTGGCGGGACATCGATGTAGGCGATGCTCACGCCGTCGGAATTGAAATAGCGCATGGAGCCGAAGGTAATTGGAACGGTCGGGAAACTGCCGCAACCTAAGCACCTCCGGCTGCGGATGCAATCGGTTGAACTTTGCTCTAGGCGCATGGCCGTTCGGCCATTATGGTGCGCGCAAATTTCATCGCGCAGAGCAACGGCAATGGCTGACAAAGGCACACCGCACTTCCACAACGATCCGGGAGTTCCCGTCATTCACGTGGGCTCCAAGGAGTTCATGTGCATCGGAGCGACGCCGCCTTTCGATCATCCCCACATCTTCATCGATATGGGCTCTGATACCGAGACCGTCTGCTCCTATTGCTCGACCCTCTTCAAGTACGATCCTGCCCTGAAGGCCTACGAGGCTCGCCCGGCCGAGTGCGTGTGGGAGCCCGATTTCGCGGCCGCTGCCGCCTCACGCTAACGCATCGTGCAGAAAACCGGCCTCTCGATTGCGGTTGTCGGCGCCGGCATCGGCGGCCTGACGGCGGCCCTGGCGCTGGCCCGTCAGGGCCATGCAATTACCCTCATCGAGCGTCGGACGGGCTTCAGCGAGGTCGGGGCCGGCCTCCAGCTCTCGCCCAATGCCAGCCGGATCCTGATCAAGCTCGGCCTTGGTCCCGCCCTGCGCCGGACCGCGTCGGAACCGCAGCGCGTCGTCGTGCGCGCCATCCGCACCGGCAAGACCATCGGACAGGTCGCGCTCGGATCTTTCATGCACGAGCGCTTCGAGGCGCCCTACTGGGTGGTGCACAGGGCCGACCTCCAGACGATCCTTCTCGACGCTGTCCGTTCCGAACCGGCGATCCGCCTTGTGATGGGCCGGACCGTCGAGGAGGTGGAGGACGGGCCTCAGCGGGCCAGACTCACCTGGATTTCTGCGGGCGGTGTGCGAGAGAGTATCGAGGCCGACACGATCGTCGGCGCCGATGGGGTCTGGTCGAAGGTTCGGCAGGCCCTCGGAGATGGAAAGCCCCCTGCCTTTCGCGGCTACATCGCCTGGCGTGCGACCTTCGAGCGGAAGGCAGCGCCGGCCGAACTCGCTGGCGACGAAACCGGCCTGTGGCTCGGCTCGCAGGGACATGTCGTGCACTATCCGATTGCCGGCGGCAGGCTCGTCAATGTGGTGGCCATCGAGAAAAGCCCCACGCCTGTAGACGGCTGGGCCGCTCCGGGCAACCGGGACGAGCTTCTCAAGCATTATGCCTCGGCCACCCCTGCCCTGCGCACTTTCCTATCGCAGCCGCAGGAATGGCTGCGCTGGTCGCTGTTCGACCATCCGGCCGCGCGCCTCGCCGAGGGTCGCGTCGCCCTTCTCGGCGACGCCGCCCACCCCGTTCTACCTTTCCTGGCCCAGGGTGCAGCTCTTGCCATCGAGGAAGCGGCCACCCTCGCCTTCCTGCTAGGCCAAGGGGGACAGGATATCCCTCAAATTCTCGCTTCTTATGAGAAACAACGTCTTGCGCGCGCAACCCGTGTGCAGAACGAAGCCCGTAGGAACGGGCGCCTCTACCATGCCGGCAATCTTATGAGCTTCGGACGCAATCAGGTCATGCGCCATCTCGGACCCGAGGGCATGACCCGGCGTTACGACTGGCTTTACGGTTTCCGCACGCCCGAATGACGGCGAGAGCGGCTCGCGCTCTTGCGCTCTTGGCTTGAGCCCGATAACCCTCATTCCAACGCGGACGTGGCGAAATTGGTAGACGCAAGGGACTTAAAATCCCTCGGGCTTTGCCCGTGCGGGTTCGACCCCCGCCGTCCGCACCACTACAAATTCCTTACATCACAGCGGCTTAGAGAGGCTCCAGTCGCACATGGAGCCTGCCAATCGCCCTCGGCATGCCCACGACCGGTGACGGGATAGCCCGTCGGGTCATCGCGGCTGATGGAAAGGGCAACCTTACCGTCCTCGTGAGATCCTGGGTCCAACTTCCGTGCGGGAACGCACTGACGGCGTGACGACATGGGAGCATCCTCTTCAGATCGTTAATTCCTGATCCCTATCTTGGAGGAGATAGACAGTGACCATGAGAGGCACTCGGGCTTCCACCAAAGCCCTTCCCTATGTCGTCGAGAATTCAGACCTGGAGCGGCGTCGCGTCCCTCTCTCGCTGTGTCTGGCCGGAACCGCGGTGGCGATGAATGTTCTCGCGGCAGTGTTGTCGTTGATGGCCTTGTCGATATCCTGACAGGGATCGTGGTCGAGCGTGCCCTTACAGTGAGGTTCGCCATGAGAAACATGAAGCCGGTCTATGCTGCTATCGTCCTCATCAGCATGAGTTCTGGAGCGATCGCCCAAAACCGCCAGCTGACCACTGCCATGGCCTGCGATCAGGCACGAAGCCTTGTTACTGCGCAAGGCTCCGTTGTTCTCAGCACAAGCCCCACGACCTACGAACGATACGTCGCATCTTCTGCCTATTGCGGGCTGGGTGAACTGGCAGGACCGGGTTGGGCTCCAACAAGGGATGTTCCCCGGTGTCCGATTGGCTCTCGCTGTGTGCCTGTCAGTCGCGGTAGCGGGCCTTGAGGCCTTAGGGCTTCCGTGCCATCCAATAAAGGCCGACCTTGTCTCGGCAGGTCTTAAGTTGACCTAGGTGTTTAATCCCGGACTTTGATGGTGCAATCTTTTCGCATGAGTGGAAGGAAGCACTATGGGGCAGGTTCTACACGGCAGCGCCACGACGACAGAGGCAATCCGTCGAGCAATACAGAA
>NZ_JBVVAK010000090.1:0-33391 GCF_055792825.1 Microvirga sp. GN3 | reverse complement strand
CTCCTGTTCTGGAATTGCGCTTCAACAGCCGCAATCCTTCAAAACAGAAGCATCATCCGCATCCCCGGGCACCAAATGCCGCGTCAGCGGCTTCGTTCAATCCCCACAGACCTTAGCGCATCGGTCCCAAAGTGGCCCCCACTTCCGGGTCCGGTGCCCTTTTCTTGATGAGAGCGTCCCTGGGCGCACACAGAAGGGCCGCGCGATGCGCTGGCCTCTAGCCCCCTCGTGACGAAGAGCGCCCAAGGCTCATGATGTGCTCCCCCGGGACGCAGGGCAGGACAATCCGCGAGGCATATGTTGCATCGCAGTAGACAGAATTGCGCGCGATCTTGCGTGTCCGCCCCCTGCCCTCGGGCTCACCCGTGTTCGGGTTCACGTCGAACTTCGGAAAGTTGGACGACGAGATGTCGAGCCGGATCCGATGTCCCTTCTTGAAGAGATTCGCCGTCGCGAAAGGCTCAATCGTAATCTGGAAGATCTCCCGCGGCGTCACGAGTTCCGGATGCTCCCATGACTTACGGTAGCGGCATCGCAGGATGCCATCGGTCAGATTCATGGCATAGCCAGTCGGATAGTCCTTCGAGAGCGGATAGACATCGATCAGCTTTGCGGTGAAATCCGTATCGAGCGCATCCGACGAGACCCAGAGCTCGACGGAGATGGGACCGATGACGGCGAGGTCCTGCTCCAACGGCAGCGTCTCGAACGAAAGGACATCCCGACGGGCCGAGAGCGGCAGCCCCGGATGGTGGCAGCCGAAGAACTGCGCAGCCTCGCGCTGGTCGAACGCCCCGCCTTCGAAGACCGGCTGGCCGCTCGTCAACGCACCGCCGATGGTCGGCACAGGATCCGCCGGATCGAAGTCGTAGCTCAGGGGAGTGACGCCCGCATCCGCCGGCGTCTCGCGCAACTGCCCGCTATTGTGGATATAGAAGGACCGGAATTCGGTTTCGGGCAAGGGCCAGCGCGCTGCCTCGATCCAGCAACCGCCATGATCGAGCTTGCCCGCTTCGGTCTTGCCTCCCGTTCCTCCTCCCATCAGGAAGAGGCGAACGGGCGGGTCGCGATCGACGCTGTTCTCAATGCCTTTGAGCCAACGCTCGAACCACCGCCGACGGAACTCCAGCCAGGATGGCGTGACATTGCCGGCAATCGGCGCGCTCTCACCGAAATAGACGTCGCCGGAGAAGGTCGTGTTCCGGTTGCCGTGCAGCCACGGCCCCATGATTAGCGAGATCGGGCGTTCGCCGTTCCGCGATAGGCCCTCGTAATTGTCGAAGGTCGTGCGGACGTAGGCATCGTACCAGCTCGACAGAAGAGCCACCGGCACCTGCGGAAACGTGTCGTAAGACCCCTCCGCATAGATGCCGACCTTCTTCCAGAAATCGCCGAAAGAGCCTTGGCGCCATTGTTCGAGAACATAGCTTTCATACTCGGGCACCCAGCGTACCGGCGAACGCCCCTCCGACCATGGCAAGGCGCTGAACCAGGCCTTGAGGTCTTCCGCTTCGAGGGCCTCGACGATGAGGGGATCGTTTTGCGCCTCCGGGCTCTCCTTGGCGTGATTGTAGGCCCAGGTGAGTTGCTTGAGCTCGAACGCGCCACCCTGCCGGATGCCTGTGCGATAGGCGCTGGAGAAGCCTCCGGAATCGAGAACCATGCAGGCAAGGCCCGGCGGATTGAGACAGGCCAGCGCAGCCTGCGTGTGCGCCGCATAGGAAAGTCCCATGGTGCCGATCTTGCCGTCGCACCAAGGCTGCTCGACAATCCAGGCGCAGGTGTCGTAACCGTCGGGCCCCTCGGACAGATACTTCGTGAACGTCCCTTCCGAATTATAGCGGCCCCGGCAATCCTGATAGATCACCACGAAACCGGCCCTCACGAAATGCATCGCGACTTCGGCTCGCGTCATGGGTTGCTTCATCCCGGGCTCGATCTCGGAGCGCGAGCGCTCCGTCTTGCCGTAGGGTGTCCGCTCCATGATGACAGGCAGAGGTGTCTCGACAGGCCGTCCGTCGACTGCCGGACGATACACGTCCGTTGCGAGACGGACGCCGTCGCGCATGCGGATCATGACGTCCCGATGCACGATGATATCATCGGCGAGGACCTCCACAGCAGGTGCAGTGGAGGCAACGGACGGCAGAGCAGCTTGAGAGGTCATTGAGCAGTTCCCGCAAGGGTCGCCATCAGGTCTTCGCCGCGATTGGCCGTATAGGTAACATTCGCCTTCGAGGCCCAGTACACCTTCGGCCAGAACAACGGAATAACGCCGACATCATTCATCGCGACCCGTGTTGCTTCCTGCAGAAGGGCAATGCGCTTCTGCGGATCGAACTCCGACGTCGCCACCTTCATCTTCTCGTCGAACTGCGCGTTGGAATAGCGCGTGCGGTTGAAGGATCCTGTTCCGGCGTCCTTGTTGGGAGTCATCAGAAGGTTACGAAGGCTGGTCGCGGATGTCGGCGTCGTCGTTCCGAGCGAGAAGATGAAAGCGCTGAACTGCTGCTTGCCCGCGGCCGAAGCATAGACGTTGTAGGGCTGAGCCACCACGCCGTTCACCTTGATGCCGCCCCGGGCGAACATCTGTCCGATCGCCTGGGCGGATTCGGCATCTCCTGGGAAGCGGTCGTTGGAGGTGTGGAGAGTCAGGCCGAACCCCTGCGGGTATCCAGCATCGGCAAGGAGCTTCTTCGCCCCTTCCGGATCTGCAGCGGGCGCCTTCAGCGACGGATCGGCACCGCCGATCCCGTCGGGCACGATTTGCCCTGCCGCCTCGCCGGCATCATCGAGGATGCGGTCGACGATGAGCAGGCGGTTGATGAGCTTGGACAGCGCCTGGCGGACGCGCACATCCTTGAGCGGATTCGGATTCAAGGGCTTGCCGTCGGCGGCCACGACGAATGGGCTTTCATCGCGGCTCGCATCGAGGGCGAGGTACACGACGCGGGCCGAGGGTATCGACCAGAGCTTCACGCCGCCGACACCCGACAGGGTCTTCACGTCTCCCGGAGGAACGGCATCAATGAGGTCTACGGAGCCCGACCGCAACGCCGCCACGCGCGCGGCATCATTGGCGATGAACTTGATGGTGACGTTCTCGAAGGCAGGCTTCTTGCCCCAATAGGCATCGTTTCGCACCAGCGTGATGTGGTCGCCGGGCACCCATTCCTTGACCTTGTAGGGGCCCGTGCCGATGGCTGCGGAACGATCGTTGAACGCCTCGATCGTCTTGCCCTCGGCAAGCTTCTTCTGAACGATATAGACGAGGCCCACCTGCTCGATGAAGTCGGGTGTGGGGTTCTTCGTCTTGAACTCGATCGTCTGTGGATCGACGATCGTCATGCTGGCGATGGAGCCGATATTGCCCGTGAAGGGTGCGGGGCTGTTGGGAATGTCCTTCACCCGATTGAGCGAGAAGATCACATCCTCGGCCGTGAGCGGAGAGCCGTCTTGAAATGTGACGCCGGACCGCAGCTTGATCCGCCATGTGGTCGGATCGACATTCTGCCAGGATTCCGCGAGAGCGGGCGTCACCTGCAGGTTCGGATCGGGCGAGATAAGCCGGTCGAAGATCTGAGCGGCGATGTTCTGGTTGTTGCCGGTCCGGGAGAAGTGAGGATCAAGGGCCGAGGGCTCGGTCGAGCTGCCGATGATGAGATCGGCCGCATAGGCCGGCGACAAGGCGAGAAGCCCGGCCAGCGAGACCGTGGCGCCCAGGAATTTCAGATGTTGAAGCAGTTTCATGTGGTTCTCCCTTCTGGATCAGGATGCGGCGGCGATTTCCGGCCGTCTGTTGGTGGATTGGGAATCGTTGAGATGGCAGGCGCTGATATGGCCCGGCGCGATCTCCCGCAGCTTCGGCGCTTCCCTGCGGCACCGTTCGAACGCGTGTGGGCAGCGGGGATGAAAGTGGCAGCCGCTGGGGGGCGAGAGCGGTGACGGGATCTCTCCCTTGATGGGTGAGAAGATGCGCCGCCGGTTGGCGATGCTCGGCACCTCGTCGAGAAGAGCGACGGTATAGGGGTGATTGGGCCGGGCGAAGAACTCCTCGGCCGGAGCGCTCTCGACGATGCGGCCCAGATACATGATGGCGACGCGGTCGCTGATGTGCTTCACGACGCCAATGTCGTGGCTGATGAAAAGGTAGGTGAGACCGAGATCGCGCTTCAGATCCATGAACAGATTGATGATCTGCGCCTGGATCGAGACGTCGAGCGCTGCGACGGACTCGTCGCAAACGATGAATTGCGGCTTGACCGCGAGAGCCCGGGCGATGCCGATCCTCTGCCGCTGACCGCCAGAGAACTGGTGGGGATACCGCTCGCGATAGGCGGGGTCGAGCCCGACACGCTCCATGAGGCCGGCCACATAGGAATCCTTCTCGCGCCGGGATACGATGCCGTGGGCGACAGGAGCCTCGCCGATGATGTCGATCACCCGTTTGCGCGGATTGAGCGACGACATCGGGTCCTGGAAGATCATCTGGGCGGAGAGCTTCGCTGCCCGGGCATCCCGCTGACCGAGCTTGCGGCGATCCTGGCCGTTCCAGAGGATCTCCCCCTCGCTCTGGGGCATGATGCCTGCGAGCATCCGGCCCAGGGTCGACTTCCCGCAGCCGGATTCTCCCACAAGTCCGACGACCTCGCCGGGCATGATCTTCAGATCGACCGTGTCGACGGCATGCACGACCTGGGGCTTGAGATCCGCACCCAAAAGGCGCACGAGCCGCTCGGCGTAGTCCAGGTCCCGAACGAAGCGCTTCGAGACCTGAACAGCTTCGATCAGAGGCTTCATGCGGCTCTCCTCGCCTGGGGATGAAAGCAGCGCCAGGCAACGTTTCCGGCGTTTTCGAGGCGCGGCTCCGTCTCGCAGATCGATGTGGCGAAGGCGCAGCGCGTACGGAAGGCGCACCCGGAGGGTCGGCTCAGCGGAGACGGCGCCATGCCGGGTATGGCCTGAAGAGGAGCGCCGCGGGGTACATTGGCCGCGACCGACTGCAGAAGTCCGATCGTGTAGGGATGGACGGGACGGTCGAGGACGTCATCAGTCGGCCCCATTTCGACGATGCGGCCGGCATACATCACGGCGATCCGGTGAGCGAGGCCCGCGACCACTCCCAGATCGTGACTGATCCACACGAGCGCCATGCCGAGATCCTTCGACAATTTCTGGATCTGAGCGAGGATCTGCGACTGGATGGTGACGTCGAGGGCGGTCGTCGGCTCATCGGCGATGATGAGATCGGGACGATGCAGAAGGGCGATGGCGATGGCCACCCGCTGACGCATGCCCCCGGAGAATTGGTGGGGATAGGCGGCGAGCCGTTCGTCCGGCGACGGGATTCCGACCATGCCGAGGGTATCGCGGGCTCTTGCTCGCGCGTCGCTGACGCTTACCTTCTCATGTGCGAGAACGGCTTCGACCATTTGCGTGCCGACGCTGAGCACCGGGTTGAGCGTCATCATGGGATCTTGAAAGATCATCGCGATCCGCCGGCCGCGTATCTTCCTCATCTCATGGGCGGGCAGCCCCACGAGATCTTGTCCCTGGAAGAGGATCCGCCCGCCGACGACCCGCCCCGGAGGGTCGACCAGTCCGAGAATGGAGAAGCCGGTGATCGACTTGCCTGATCCGGACTCCCCGACAAGCCCGAGCACCTCTCCGCGGCGGACCTCGAAGCTCACTCCGTCGACGGATTTGACGATGCCCTTCTCGGTGAAGAAATGGGTCTGGAGATTCTCGACCATGAGAGTTGGATGGCTCATGACGCTCTCCCTCACTGCGCGAGCCGCGGGTTCAGCACCTCGCGCAGGCGATCGCCGACGATATTGATGCTGAAGACGAGGAGGACCAGCAGAAGACCGGGATAGACGCTGATCCAGTACTGTCCCGACATCAGAACCTCGTAGCCGTTGGCAATGAGGAGGCCGAGGGACGGCTCGGTGATCGGCAGTCCGATTCCAAGGAAGCTCAAGGTCGCTTCCGCCGAAATCGCATTCGCCACCTGCAGTGTTCCGATCACGATGAGCGGTGGCAGGCAGTTCGGGAGCAGGTGACCGAAGAGGATGCGTGTCTTGCTCAGATCCAGGCAGGCCGCCGCCTCGACATATTCCTTGCCCTTTTCGACCAGAGCCGCGCTGCGAACCGCACGGGCGAATAGCGCCCATTGCACCAGCACGAGGGCGAACATGACCTTGCCCACGCCCTGCCCGATCGTTGCAAGCAGCATCAGTGCCACAAGGATGGTCGGGAAGCCGAGCATCAGGTCGACAAGCCGCATGATCAGCGCATCGACACGGCCACCGAAATAGGCTGCTATCAGGCCAAGCGCAGTCCCGACCCCAAGGGCCACGACACCGCTGACGACACCGACCGCGAGGCTCGTACGCAGGCCATAGATCATGGCCGACAGCATGTCTCGCCCCTGCCCGTCCGTGCCGAGCCAGTAGATGCCGCCCGACATGCTTTCCGACCCAGGAGGAAGCCGTGCATCCATGATGCTGATCTGCATCAGGTCGTAAGGATCCTGCGGCGCAAGCCACGGCCCGAAAACCGCCGCGAGAAGCAGCAGCAGAAAGACGATCGCCGCAATGGTCGCCTTCGGGCTCTTGAGGAGGCCGTTGAGGGCACGGCCGAGAAGCGTGTCCGTGCTCAGCTTTCGAAGGGCAATGGCAGTCATGACGCGCTCCCCAGCCGGATGCGCGGATCGAGCAGGGAATAGAGGATGTCGACCACGAAGTTGATGACGATAAACAAGGTCACGACCACGAGCAGGTAGGCGACGACGACCGGTCGGTCGAGGCGCATGATCGAGTCGATCAAAAGCTTGCCCATTCCCGGCCAAGCGAAGATCGTCTCGGTCACGATCGCGAATGCGATGAGGCTTCCGAACTCGACGCCGACGACGGTAACGATGGGGATCAGGATGTTCTTGAGAACATGCACTGATACGATCCGGCGCTCGGAGACTCCCTTGGCCCTGGCGAACTTCACGAAATCGAGAGGCATCGTCTCTCGCACGCCGCTTCGGGTGAGACGGATGACGAGAGAGATGTTGAACAGGGCAAGATTGAGCGCCGGCAGAATGAGATGAGACAGGCCGGACCAGGTCACGAGACTGGTCGGGATTCCCAAGAAGTATCCGACCTCTCCGCGCCCGGTCGAGGGCAGCCACCCGAGCCAGACGGAGAAGATCATGATCAGCATCATCCCCTGCCAGAAATTCGGCAGGCTGAAGCCGAGGATCGACCCTGTCATGACGGTCTCGTCGAGAACTGTGCCGGACCGGAGGCCAGCCCAGAGGCCCAGCGGGATTCCCAGAACGAGCGAGAGAGCAAGAGCCACGAAGGCCAGCTCAAGCGTCGCCGGCATGCGGCTGAGGATGAGATCGATGGAAGGCTGATTGAAGACGAAGGAGCGACCCAGATCGCCCTGGAGGGCATTCCAGATGAAAGTGCCATATTGTTCGACGAGCGACCGATCCAACCCAAGGGCCCGGATCGCCTGCTCCCGTTCGGCGGGGGTCGCGTCTCCGGCGATCAGGATATCGACCGGATTGCCGATTGCGTAGATTCCCGCGAAAACGATGATCGACGTGATGAAAAGAACCAGCAGGCTCTGCGAAAGGCGCCGGACGATGAAGACGCTCATCGAAGAGGTCCCCTCAGGCGCGGCTCAAACGATCGGCCCATACAGGGTTTCGAAGGTTTCCGCAGATAACGTTGCATGAAGACGCTTTCATTCGGATAGTGGGCGGCAGTTAGGCACTCCTGGGGAAAGCGCGCAATAGTATGAGGAAATGCGATAGGGCAATGAAATTTCCGGAAAGCGCGTGTAGCGTCCGAAGCGTATCTAGGCCATGAATCTGAAGCAACTTGAAGTCTTGAAGGCGATCATCGCGACCGGCTCGACGGTCGGCGCATCGACAACTCTGAGGATCTCGCAATCCGCCATCAGCCGGCATCTGACGACCCTCGAGGCCGAAATCGGATTCGAACTCTTCATCCGGGACAAGGGACGCCTTATTCCCAGACCGGAGGCCAAAGCTCTCGTGCCGGAAGTGGAAGAGCTTACGGAGGTCCTTGCACGGGTGAAGCGGAAGGCCGCCGACATCAAGGCAGGATCGGCGGGAGATACGCTTCTGCGTGTCGCCTTTCCGCACAGTATCACCACCAGTCTCCTGCCCCAGGTTCTCTCGCAATACTTCAAGCTCTACCCCAAGGCCGTGGTCGAGACGCTGTCCGGTCCTTACAGTGCCATCGAGCAGATGATCCGGGCCCGAAGCGCAGACCTGGGCTTTGTGCGCCTGCCGACCGAAGACCACGGCTTCAACGTGCGCCCAATTCTGCAGGGCGAGACCACATGTGTGATGGCGCCGGGCCATCCGCTCGCATCGAAGGAGCAGATCCAGCTGAAGGACCTGGCCAGAAACGATCTAATATTGCTCGGCCGGCAGAGAAGCGCGCGGCATGAACTCGAGTACGAGCTTCGCGAAGCCAGAGCCCCCCATCACTGCAGAATCGAGGTTCATTCCGTCGAGGCGGCCTGCGCCTGTGCGGCTGCCGGCCTCGGGGTGGCTGTCGTCCCCGCGCTGATTGCAAGCTTCTTCCGCTCTCCTGACATCCAGATGCGTCCTTTCCGCCCTGCCCGGACATCTGAATACGGGATCATCTCTCTGCCCAACCTGCCACTATCGAGACCGGCGGAATATTTCGTCGACCTCTTCATCAATGAGGTTACCTCCAAGGCATCTGGCACCGTGCGCATCGGCTCAGCGACGGTTTACGCCTGACGATCCAGGTGCACCTTAGGCCCCGGAACTTGCTCGTCCGCTCCATGCGATGGAAGTGCCAACTCGGTAGATCGAACGGTTGCTGTCTTCGCTGAGAGTTACCTAGAGAAATCCCTGCCCTTCAGGAGCGTCGCCCTAACGTGCACGTCCTGATCACGACGCGCCGCGACACAGCTCGGCTGGAATGACCAATCCATGCTGAACGGCCATGCGCGCCCAGCGCAAATTGCGAGCCTTCAATCCTATTGACCTTGAGTCCACATTCACTCACTATGACATAACTAAAGCAAATAATACATAATTATAGAGCAAGAGGGTGAACATGAGGATCAGAGAAGCATTACTATCCGGCTTGGCAATCCTTGCATCAGGCCCGGTTCTCGCCCAGTCCGGTGGCGGGGTCATCAATGTGGCAACGATCGGCGAGCCGCCGACGCTCGACCCTATGGTCTCGACGGCAGACTTGGTGGGAATCGTCACTCAGCATTTCTTCGAGACACTGTTCACCTTCGACAAGGACTGGAAGGTCACGCCTCTCCTGGCGGCATCGCTTCCAGAAGTCTCTGACGGCGGCAAGGTCTACACGATCAAACTGCGCCAGGGCATCAAGTTCCACGACGGTTCGGACATGACCTCCGAAGACGTCGTTGCCTCTCTCAAGCGCTGGATGGAGCAGGCCTCGCGCGGCAAGCAGGTCGCCGGCAATGTCGACAAGCTGGAAGCCGTCGATCCGTCGACCGTGCGCCTCACTTTGAAGACGCCTTACGCTCCTCTCCTGGCGCTTCTAGCCTTCAACAACTCCGCGGCGGTGATCATGCCGTCGGAGAAGATGGACGTTCCGATGAAGGAGCCTGTCGGCACAGGCCCTTACAAGCTGAAGGAACGCAAGCCGGATCAGTACATCCAGCTTGTTCGCAACGACTCCTATAAGCCGCTCGATGGTGCTGGGAACGGCTATGGCGGCGCCCGCAAGCCGATCCTCGACGAGATCCGCTTCGTTCCGGTCCCGGATCCCAATACGCGTGTCGAAGGCGCGATCTCCGGGCAGTTCGATTACGTGGATTCCATCCCGGTGGAATCCTACGACCGCATCAAGAATCTGCAGACGTCAAAGCCTGTCATTCTCAAGCCGTTCGGCTGGCCCGTCTTCGTGATGAACACGAAGCAGGGCGTGATGGCCAACACCGATTCCCGCATGGCCGTGCGCCTTGCGCTCAGCATGGAAGACATGCTGGCCGCGGCCTTCGGCAATCCTGAATTCTACTCGCTCGACGGGGCCATGTATCCCAAGGGCTATGTGTGGACCACGGAAGCAGGCGTCGACGGCAAGTATAACGTCGCTGATCCCGACAAGGCCAAGGCGCTCCTGAAGAAGGCCAATTACAGCGGCGCGCCGCTGCGCATCCTCACCAGCCGCCAATATGAGTTCCACTACAAGATGGCGCAGGTGGCGGCGGAGTATCTCAAGCAGGCGGGCTTCGCGGTCGATCTGCAGGTGGTCGACTGGGCGACGCTGACCCAGCGGCGCGGCGATCCGGCTCTGTGGGACATCTACATCACCCACAGCCCGTTCCTGCCGGAACCGGCGCTCATCGGACAATTGTCCGAAAGCTCTCCCGGCTGGTGGTCGACCCCCGAACGCAAGAAGGCGGTGGATGCCTTCAACACCGAGAGCGATCCGGCGAAGCGCCCTGCTCTCTGGGCTGAAGTGCAGAAGGTCATCTACGACGAAACCCCCAGCATCAAAATCGGCGACTTCAATGCCCTCTCGGCACAGTCTCCGAAGCTGGAAGGCGTCGTGCCTGCGCCCTGGCCCTACTTCTGGAACGTAACGGTCAAGAAGTAAGCGCTTAAGCAAGCTGGGGAGCGCTCCTCTCCGCGCTCCCCAAACATTCCTTTACGCAGATCGACGCATGAGCCGCTACATCTTCCAACGATTGCTCGGCATGCTGGCCGTGATGTTCGTGGTCGTCACGATCGTGTTCATCATCGTGCGCATCGCCCCCGGCGACCCCGCCGCCGTGATGCTCGGGCCCGACGCCACGGCCCAGGACGTGGCCAGCTTACGCACGCGCCTTGGCCTCGATCAGCCGCTCATCGTTCAATACGGCATTTTCTTCGGGCAGCTGCTGCAGGGCGATCTCGGAGAATCCATCTTTCTCAACCGCCCGGTTCTCTCGGCCCTGGCGGAGCGTGCCGAACCGACGTTCTTCCTCACCATATTCTCCATTCTCATCGCAGGCCTGATCGCCATTCCGGTCGGAATCCTGTCAGCCTACTGGCGCGGCTCCCTCTTCGATCAGGCATCGACGACCCTGGCGATGCTCGCGGCCTCCGTGCCGAGCTTCTGGCTCGGATTGCTGCTGATCCAGTTCTTTGCCGTACGCCTCGGAATCTTTCCGGTCTCCGGATACGGCGGCCCCGGCGCCGGGCTCGGCACGCGGCTGTCCCATCTCGTGCTTCCCGCCCTGTCGCTCGGCATCGTGTCGTCGGCCCTGATCCTGCGCTTCACGCGGGCCAGCATGCTCGACGTCCTGAACGACGATTACGTGCGCACCGCGCGTTCCAAGGGCATGGGTGAATTCCGGGTCGTCATGAAGCATGCCTTCAAGAACGCGCTCATTCCGGTTTTGACCGTGATCGGCCTGACGGCTGCGCTTCTCGTCTCCGGCGCCGTCGTGACGGAAACCGTGTTCGGCCTTCCCGGCGTCGGCAATCTCGTCGTCTCAGCCGTGCTGCGGCGCGATTATCCCGTCATCCAGGGCGCACTTCTCATCGTGGCGGCGCTCTATGTTCTCATCAACTTCCTGATCGACATGCTCTACCTGCTCGTCGACCCACGGGTGCGTTACTGATGGCCGCGGTCAGCTCCCCTGCCATCGGCGAAGCGAGTTTCGTCTCGCGGCTGGTGACGCGCAAGACCGTCATGATCGGTCTTCTCATCCTCGTGATCGTCGCGGCACTGGCGATCCTGGCGCCATTGATTGCGCCCTACTCGCCAAGCCGCCTCTCCGTCGTGAACCGGCTCAAGCCGCCGAGCGGAGTCTACTGGTTCGGCACCGACGAGTTCGGCCGCGACGTGTTCAGCCGCACGATCTATGCGGGCCGGCTTTCGCTGCTCGTCGGCGCCTCGGTCGTCGCTTTCGCAGCCGTTTTCGGTGTGACGCTCGGTCTCGTGGCCGGTTTCTTCCGACGCCTCGACACGCCGATCGCCCGCATCATCGACGCCATGATGGCCTTCCCGGACATTCTCCTGGCCATCGCGCTCGTCGCTGCCCTCGGCCCCTCCCTCATCACCGTCATCGTGGCCCTCGGGATCGTCTACACGCCGCGCCTTGCGCGTATCGTGCGGGCCTCCACGCTGGTGATCCGTGAACTGCCCTATGTCGAGGCGGCGCGTGCGCTCGGCGTGCCGACTTGGCGCATCATGACACGGCATGTGCTGCGCAATCTCGTGTCTCCCATTCTCGTGCAGGGCACCTTCATTTTCGCCTATGCCATGCTGGCGGAAGCCGGTCTGTCGTTCCTCGGCCTCGGCGTCAGCCCGGAGGTTCCGACATGGGGAACGATGATCGCGGCCGGGCGGCAATATATCGGACAGGCCGACTGGATGACGCTGTTTCCCGGCATCGCCATCATCCTCTCGGTTCTTTCATTGCAAATGGTTGGCGACGGGTTCCGGGATCTTCTCGACCCGCGCCTGAGAAAGGATCTTTGATCTCATGACTTTTCATGCAGAAGCGTCTCCCCTGCTGATCTCGGCCGTGAAGCCTGTCGGCTTCGGCAAGGGCGTGCCGCAGGAAGCGACGGACATTCTGATCGGCGGCGACGGAAAGATTGCCGGCGTCGGCCATTCCCTCCAGGCGCCGGAAGGCGCCCGCCGCATCGATGCCAAGGGGGCTTTTGTCTCGCCCGGCTGGGTCGATCTGCATGCCCATGTCTGGCATGGCGGCACCGACATCTCCATCAAGCCGCAGGTCTGCGGCATCGAGCGCGGCGTGACGACCATCGTGGACGCCGGATCCGCCGGTGAAGCCAATTTCCACGGCTTTCGCGAATACATCATCGAGCCGGCCAAGGAGCGCATCAAGGCCTTTCTCAACATCGGCTCGATCGGTCTGGTCGCCTGCAACCGCGTCAGCGAGCTGATCGACATGCGATCGATCGATATCGACCGCACCATCGCCTGCGTCGAAGCCAATCGTGACATCATCATCGGCATCAAGGTGCGGGCGAGCGGCGTCATCGTCGGCGCATGGGGCATCACACCGGTGAAGATCGCCAAGAAGGTGGCCAAGATCCTCAAGCTGCCGCTGATGGTGCATGTGGGCGAGCCGCCTCCGGTCTTCGACGAGGCTCTCGAGGTTCTAGGCCCCGGCGACGTGGTGACCCACTGCTTCAACGGCAAGGCTGCGGCGAACATCATGGAGGACGAGGATCTGTTCCAGCTGGCGCAACGCTGCGCCAGGGACGGCATCCGCCTCGATGTGGGACATGGTGGCGCGTCCTTCTCGTTCAAAGTGGCCGAACTCGCCATCGAGCGCGGCCTCCTGCCCTTTTCGATTTCGACAGACCTGCACGCGCGGTCCCTCGACAATCCCGTCTGGGACATGGGCACCACCATGTCGAAGCTGCTCTCGGTTGGCATGCCGTTCGAGGCCGTGATCGATGCCTCGACGCGGGCCCCGATGCAGGTGATCGGGCTTCCCACCGAGAACCTGCTTTCTCCCGGCACACGGGCCGAGTTCACGGTGTTCGAGGTCAATGACAGCGATCTCCGGATCGTCGATTCCATGGGCTACAACGCGCATCTCTCGCGCCTGATCGAGCCCGTCTGGACTATCCTCGGCCAGGAGGCCATCAAGGCGAGCCGCTACACCCCACCCCGGAAATCCGCCCTGGAGAGCTCCGCTTGTCCGCATTGCGGGTGGATCAGCGCCCGATGACGGAACTTCCCGACGATACCGTGCTCAAGGTCTCGGACCTGCGCACTCACTTTGAACTCGGCAGCCGTGTCGCCAAGTCGGTCGATGGCGTAAGCTTCGACGTGAGGCGCGGGGAGACGGTCGCGGTCGTCGGTGAATCGGGCTCGGGGAAATCCGTCACCAGCCTGTCGATCATGCGTCTTCTGTCGTCTCCGGGCCGGATCGTGGGAGGCAACATCCTCTACCGCACGAGCCAGGGACAGGTGGTCGACATCGCGACCCTGCCCGAGCGCAAGATGCGGGCGATCCGCGGCCGGGAGATCGCCATGATCTTCCAGGAGCCGATGACGAGCCTCAACCCGCTCTATACGGTCGGCGATCAGATTGTGGAGATGATCAGGCTGCACGAGCCTGTTTCGGCCGCCGAGGCGCGCCAGCGCGCGAAACAGATGCTCGAACTCGTCGAGATCCCGGCAGCCGACCGCCGGTTGGATGAGTATCCGCATCAGATGTCGGGCGGCATGCGCCAGCGCGTGATGATCGCCCTGGCTCTGTCCTGCAATCCCAATCTCCTGATCGCGGACGAGCCGACGACCGCCCTCGACGTGACCATCCAGGCGCAGATCCTCGATCTGCTTCGCAGGCTGCAGCGTGAGATCGGCATGAGCATCCTGTTCATCACGCATAATCTCGGCGTGGTGGCAGAGATCGCTCATGACGTGGTGGTCATGTATACGGGCCGCGTGGTCGAGAAGAGCCCGGTCGCCAGCCTCTTCGCACATCAGAAGCATCCCTATACCCGTGGCCTTCTCTCCTGCATCCCGAACGCATCGCGGGATCGCAGCGCCACAGGCGAGAGGCTGCGTCTCAATCCCATTCCCGGCAACGTACCTCCTGTGACGGCGCTTCCGCCGGGATGCAGCTTCGCTCCGCGTTGCTCCTATCGCATCCCGCATTGCGACGAGGCGCCGCCGCTGATGGCGGCAGGCCCCTCCCATCTCAGCCGGTGCTGGAGGCATGAGGCCCTATGAGCACAGAACCTCTCCTGAGCGTCCAGGGGCTGACCAAGCGGTTCCAGACCCGCAACGGCACGGTCAAGGCCGTCGAAGGCGTCAGCTTCGATGTGAAGCGGGGAACCATCGTGGGCCTCGTCGGTGAATCCGGATCGGGCAAGACCACCGCGGGCCGCTGCACCCTTCGCCTCGTCGAGCCCAATGAAGGGCGGATCGTTTTCGACGGTGTCGACCTGCGCACGTTGCCGGAACGGGAGATGAGAGCCTACCGCAGCCGGCTCCAGATCATTTTCCAAGATCCCTATTCGAGCCTCAATCCCCGCCTTCGGATCGATCAGATCATCGGCGAGGCGCTCGATATCCATCGCCCCGTCAAGGGCAGCGCCCGGCGGGACCGCATTGCCGAACTTCTCCAGAGAGTGGGCCTCAATCCGGATGCGGCGCGCCGTTTCCCGCATGAATTCTCCGGCGGTCAGCGTCAGCGCATCGGCATCGCGCGTGCCTTGGCGGTGGAGCCCGATTTCATCGTGGCGGACGAGCCGGTCTCGGCGCTCGATGTCTCGGTGCAGGCTCAGGTCCTCAACCTGATCCAGGATCTGCAGCAGGATTTCGGCCTGACGATGCTCTTCATCGCCCACGACCTGTCGGTGGTGGAGTATCTCTGCGACGAAGTCGTCGTCATGTATCTCGGGCGTGTCATGGAGCGCGGGCCCAGCCGCGAGATTTACGCCATGCCGCGCCATCCCTATACGCAGGCGCTTCTTTCAGCGGCGCCCCTGCCCGATCCGGAAGCAAGCCGCCAACGGATCGTTTTGAAAGGCGATATTCCGAGTCCCCTCAATCCGCCATCCGGCTGCGTGTTCCGGACACGTTGCCGTTACGCCGTCGAGGCCTGTGCCGAGATCGTTCCCCCCCTGGAGGATATCGGCTCGGACCATCACGTCGCCTGCATTCGTCACGGCGACCCTGAAGTGATTTCTCAAGGACTGAAATTGTGAACGAAGTTCAATACCTGACGACGTCGAATCCGTATGAGCGCCTGAAGGAGTTGGGCATTGCGCTTCCCAAGCCGCCGAACCCGATTGCCAATTTCGTGACCCATGTTCAGGAAGGCAACCTTCTGTTCCTGTCAGGCCAGGGACCGCAGGAAGCAGATGGCTCTCTCCATACGGGCAAGGTCGGCGTGGATGTCGATGCGGACAAGGCTTATGAGCACGCCAAGCTGACTGGCATCAATCTTCTGGCCGTCATGCAGGATGCACTGGGCGACCTGTCCCGGGTGAAGCGCGTCGTGAAGCTGCTCGGCATGGTGAACGCGGCACCTGATTTCGGCGAGCATCCCAAGGTAATCAACGGATGCTCCGATCTCATGATGGCGGTTTTCGGAGAGGCCGGTCGTCACGCCCGCTCCGCCGTCGGCTTCGGATCCCTCCCCAACAACATCACGGTCGAGATCGAAGCCATCGTCGCTATCGAGGAATGAGACCTTTCCTCATGCGTGGATCAGCGCCAGCCCAATGCAGCTTCAATCCTCTCGGCAGCCTCTCGGACAGCATTGGTGTAGCGGTCGCGATCCTGCACGATCCGATGCTCCGGAAGCACGATGGAAATCGTCGCAACACATTCTCCGGAAGGTTGGCAGATCGGCGAAGCGATGCAGGCCACGGAGAAATCCGACTCGTTGATCTGGATCGACAGGCGCTCACGCAGGGCGGCCGCGGAAGCTTCGGACAGAGCATCGGGATTCGTGTTGGCTCGTCCCGTGGGCGACACCTTCGAGGCGTGCCTGAAGACCTCCAGCCGCTCCTTGTCGGGAAGATGGCCGAGAAGAAGGCGCCCCGAGGCCGTCCAATTCAGCGGCACGCGCGAGCCGACTTTGGACGTGACCCTGAAGTGACCGGGACCATCCGCCATGGCCATGACAACCATGTGGTCACCATCGCGCCCGCAGATCTGGATGGTTTCCTCCACCTCGCGGCACAGGTCCTGCATTTCGTGGGTCGCGATGTTCAGGAAATCGAGGGATTGGGCGTAAGCCAGACCGTAATGGTAAAGGCGCGGACCAAGCCAGACCGTTCCATCGTTCCGCCGTTGCAGAAGCCGTTTCTCCACGAGGTCCTCGATGATCACATAGACCGTGGACAAGGGAGCGCCCACCGCCTTCGCCACCGCATAGGCACCCGCCGGTTTCATTTCCGCCTGCAGGAAGTCGAGGATCTGCAAGGCACGGTCGATCCCACTGACCCGCGCACCACGGCTGCGCTTCTCAGGAGTGGCGTTCACGGCCTCGGAAAACTTGGTGTCCACTGGATCTTCCCCCGGATCTTCAGAAATTGCGGCCCACCGCTACGACTGGCAGCACCTCAGCATACGCTTCCCCAATAATGGAATATACGCCATTCCGGCAACATAAAACATAGAGACAAAGAGCCCCATGACACAAAAAGACATCCGGCCGGAACTTGGCCTTCGCCCCGTCATCAACGTATCCGGCACCATGACGTCGCTCGGAGCGTCCATCGTCGTGCCCGAAGCGATTGCCGCCGTCTCGGCGATCCTTCCGCAATTCGTCGAGATCGGCGACCTGCAGAAGAAGGCCAGCCGTGTAATCGCGCGGCTCTGCGACACGGAAGCCGGTTTTGTCACGGCCTCCTGCTCGGCCGCCATCACGCTTGCGGTTGCGGGCGCCATGACCGGATGCGATCTCGCCGCCGTCGAGCAACTTCCCGACACCGATGGCCTGAAGAACGAAGTGCTGCTCATGACCGGGCACATGGTCAGCTATGGCGCACCTGTCGAGCAGGGCATCCGCCTCGCCGGTGCGAAGGTCGTACCTGTGGGCCAGGCTACATCGGCCTATGGCTACCAGCTCAATGGAGCGATCAACGAGCGAACCGCCGCTGCGGTCTACGTCGTATCGCACCATACCGTGCAGTACGGCCTGATCCCGCTCAAGGAATTCGTCGAGATCTGCCATGCGCGCGGCGTGCCGGTGATCGTCGACGCAGCCTCGGAATACGACCTGAAGGGGTTCCTGGCCACCGGCGCCGATATCGCTCTCTATTCCTCCCACAAGTTCCTCGGCGGCCCGACCGGCGGCATCGTGGCCGGCCGCACCGAACTCGTGCGCGCCACCTACATGCAAAACATGGGCATCGGCCGTGGCATGAAGGTCGGCAAGGAAGGCATGCTCGGCACCATCGCGGCTCTCGAAGCCTGGGAGAAGCGCGACCATGCGGCTGTCCGCGAGCGCGAGACACGGTATCTGGAACTCTGGGAGCAGACGCTGTCCGGCCGCCCCGGCGTGACGCCGATCCGCGAGGCGGACCCGACCAACAATCCGCTCGATCGCCTCAAGGTCGCCATCGAGCCCAAGGGCGCCCACATCACGGCCTGGGATCTCGCCGACGCACTCGCGTCCGGCCGCACGCCGATCATCGTTCGCGACCACGAGGTCGAGCACGGCTATTTCTATCTCGATCCGTGCAACCTGCATCCAGGACAGGAAGCCGTTGTGGCAGAACGGCTCGTCGAGGAACTGGAAAAGGCCCGGCAATCGAATGAAATCATTGCCTCTCCACTTGAGAACCGGCGCAACCGGTCCTCTCAGGCGATCATGCGCTGGCCCGACTGATCGAGCGAACAAGGAACGAGCTGGCGAGCCGGAACCTGAAAAACGGTCGGCTCGCCACTCTCAACGCCTCGCTGGATCGCCGTCGCGGATTCAGGCGGCCTGACGGGTGAAATGGTTCGGCCCGACCTCGACGGCGCGATCCTGAAGCTGCAGCGCTTTTCTGCGGATAGTATCGACCTCACGCGGATCCAGTCTCGCACCCGGATTGTCGAAGCGGATCTCGGGATTGGGCACGGCCGACAGGAGAAGACGCGTATAGGGGTGCTGCGGATTGGTCAGCACCCGGTGAACATCTCCCCACTCGACGATCTGTCCCGCATACATCACGAGGATGTCTTCGGCGACATAGCGTGCGGTCGCCAGGTCGTGAGTGATGTAGAGCAGCGAGACACCGAGATCCCGTTTCATCTCGTTGAGCAGGTTCAAGACACCGAGCCGGACTGAAACGTCCAGCATCGATGTCGGCTCGTCGGCGACGATGACCTGAGCGCCCATGGCGAGGGTCCTGGCGATATTGATGCGCTGCCGCTGCCCGCCGGAAAGTTCATGCGGATGTTTGCGTGTGACGGCGTCGGGATCGAGCTCCACGCGGCGCAGAAGGCCGGCGATCGTCTCGTCCACCGCCCTCCCCTTGAGATGCGGCTGGCCGAGTGCGAGCGGACGTCGGAGGATGAAGTCGACCGTGTGCGCCGGATTGAGCGACGCGAAAGGATCCTGAAAGATCATCTGGACGGCGCGCCGGTATTCCTTGAGGCTGACGGCCCCCTTCTCGTTCAGGTCCTTGCCGCGAAACAGGATCTTTCCGCCATCCGGCTGATACTCGCGCATGACGAGGCGGGCGCAGGTGGTCTTTCCGCTGCCGGATTCTCCGACCAGCGCCACGGTTCGTCCGGGATGCAGCGCAAAGGAGATTTCATGGGCGGCCCGCACGACCTTACCGCTGAGCCCGAAGCTCTTGCTCACCCGTTCAAGTGCGATGATCGGCTCCTGAACCATCATCCTGATGCCCTTTCCAGCTTGATCGGGTCCCCGTGCAGAGTCGGGAATGAAGCCCAGAGCTGCTTCGTGTAGTCATGCTGCGGCCGATGGAAGATCTGTTCGGCCGCGCCCTGCTCGACCGAGCTGCCGCGCAGCATGATGCCGATCCGGTCGCAGAACTGCACCATCAGCCCGAGATCGTGGGTGATGAACAGAACCGAGAACCCGCGGCTGCGGCGCAACTCGTCGATCCGCTGCAGGATCTCGCGCTGGACGACCACATCGAGCGCAGTCGTCGGCTCATCCATCACCACGAGCTTGGGATCCAGGGCCATGCAGATGGCAATGACGATGCGCTGGCGCATGCCGCCTGAGAACTGATGCGGGTAGTCGCGCATGCGCTCGGGCGGAATATCGACGAGCCTCAGCATCTCCGCCGCGCGCTCCCGCGCCTGCGCCTTCGAGTACCCGCGATGCCGCTTCAGCAGATCGTGGAACTGTGCCTCCACCCTCAGAACCGGATTGAGGGAATTCATGGCGCTCTGGAACACCATGGCAACCTTGTGCCAGCGGAATTCCTTCAGGGTCTTGTCGTCGAGATCGAGAACATCCTGTCCCTCGAAGAGGATCCTGCCGCGTCGAATGAGAGCAGGCGGCTTGTGCAGGCGGTTGATCGCATAGGCGATCGTGCTCTTGCCGCAACCGGACTCGCCGGCCAATCCGAAGACCTCGCCGGGAGCGATATCGAAGCTGACATCGTCGACGGCCCGGAAATCAGTCTTCGCTCCGATGTAGTCGATGGTGAGGTTCTGTACGGAGAGCAGAGGTTCGGCTTTCATAGACGGCCCTCCCCGCGACGCATCAGCAAGGACCAGCGCGACAAGGTATTGCCCGTGCGCAGGCGCGGATTGGCGATCTCGTCGACGGCGAAATTCAAGAGCGACAGGCCCGCTCCCAAGGCGATCAGGGCGAAACAGGGACTCAGGATGTCCCACCAGGCTCCCACCTGCAGCGCCGAAGCATTCTGAGCGTTGAAGAGCATCATGCCCCAGGAGACGGTCTTGGGATCGCCGAGTCCCAGGAATTCAAGGGTGGCCTCCGTGATGACCGCGAAAATCACGCTGCCGACGAAGTTGATCCCGATGATGGAGATCACGTTGGGAAAAATCTCGAACAGCATGATGCGCCAAGACGGCTCGCCCAGCATCTCGGCCGACTTCACGAAATCCTTCTGCTTGACGGACATGGTCTCCGCCCGCGTAACCCGCGCGCCCCAGGCCCAGGACGTGGCTCCGAGGATCAGAGCGATTACCCAGGGGCTCGCCTGCCCGATGAAAGCCGCGAGAACGAGGAGAAGCGGCAGGTTCGGCACCACGAGCACCATGTTTGTCAGAAAGCTGATGACCTCGTCCGTGCGCCCTCCCTGGTATCCTGCAACGATCCCGAGGATGGTTCCGACGGCCGTGATCAGCAGGCCGGCACCGAAGCCGACCGCCAGCGATGTGCGGGCGCCGTAAAGGAGACGTGCGAACACGTCCTGTCCGATGCGCGTCGTGCCGAGCCAATGGTCCCAACTCGGCGGTTGGTGGGGTCGTCCGACGCGCCGGGTCGGATCGTACTCCGTCAACCAGGGCGCCGCGATCGCCAGAGCCGCGATGATGGCGACGATGACGAGCCCGGTCAGAGCCTTCTTGTTATGCCCAAAGCTTCTCAGAACGGCCCCCATGTCAGGCCCTCCGCAAGCGCGGATCTAGCAGGACATAGCTGACATCCACGATGAAATTGGCCGTGAGCATGGCAAGGGTCATGATCAGCAATTGTCCCTGGATCACGGGATAATCCCGGGCGAGGATCGCCTGATACAGGGTGTTGCCGAGCCCTGGATAGTTGAAGACGACCTCCGTGACGAGGGATCCGCCCAGCACGGTCCCGATGGCGATGGCGAGACTGCTCACCGTCGGCAGAAGCGCATTGCGCGCCGCATACCAGAACATCACGCGATTGTCCGACAGACCCTTCGCCCGGGCCATGACGATGTAATCCTCGCCCAGAAGATTGATCATGTTGTTGCGCATGGTCACCACGAACCCGCCCGTCAGCACGATGGACAGGGTCAGGACAGGAAGGATGCCATGTCGGACGATGCTGGAGAGATACTGCCACGAGAAAGCGGGATCGAGCGCAGGATCGGCGGCATAGCCGGTCGGGAACCATTTCAGCTCGAAGCCGAAGATGTAAAGGGCCACCAGCGACAAAACCATGGCGGGCATGGATGTCGCCATGATGGCCCCGACGGAGAAGACGACGTCGAAGGTGCTCCCACGCCTCCAGGCCGCCATGATGCCGAGCACGGTGCCCAGGGTGAAGCTGATGAGCGTCGCGGTTCCCATGAGACCGACGGTCCAGATCAGCGCGCGGCCCAGCAATTCCGTCACGGGCAGCGGGAAATACTTGATGGACCGGCCGAGATCGCCCGTGAAGACACTTTGCAGATAAGTCAGATATTGCTGCCAGAGAGGACCGTCGACAAACCCGAAGGTCAGCTTCAAGGCTTCGAGGTTCTCAACGGAGAGATCGCTCCCCGCGCTCGAAAACATGATCTCGATCGGATCACCGGGCATGAGCCTGGGCAGAAAGAAATTGACGGTCGCAGCGGCAACAAAGGCCGCAAGATAGAATCCCAGGCGCCTGAAAAGAAAAGCCATCGAAACCTCAAATTGGGGAAGCGGACGAGCCGCTTCCCCTTTGCGCTGAACGATGCGCTAGATCATTTGACCGGCTTGAGCGACAGGAGATGGAGCAACCTGGCCGGGTTCTGGCGCGAGATCGTCGGGTTGACGAAGGGATTCTCGCCGCTCGCCCAGCCCGTGAAGCGCTTGGTGTTGTACTGATACCAAGTGGCGCTGTTGTAGACGGGGAAGAACGGGAGATTTTCCGCCACGATCCGCTGAGCGCCGTTCATGATGGTCTTCTGCTGAGCCTGATCCGGCGTCTGCGCGAATTTCACGATCAGGCCTTCGAGCTCATCGTTGAACCAGCGCTGCGCGGTGAAGCGCGTCTTGCCGGCATCGGCCTTAGTGAAGGCGCGCTGATACATGTAGTAAGGGGTGGCCGCGACCGAGATGCTGTTGATGGCGGCATCGAAGGATCCGCTGATCAGGCTCTGCGACCAGACGGCCTCCTCCGGCGTTCCCATGCTGGCATTGATGCCAACTTCGCGCAGCCCCTCGATGGCGATCTGCACCGTGTCGATCCAGTCGCTCCAGGAATTCGGCACGATGATGTTGAAGGCGATCGGCGTGCCATCCGGGTTGTCGCGGAAGCCGTCGCGGTTCTTGTCGACATATCCGGCCTTGTCGAGCAGCGCCTTGGCGCCCTCGAGATCATAGGTCGTGTATTTTCCGAACTCCGCCTTCACTTTCGGGTCGGTCCAGATCTTGTAGACTTCGCCGAAGGCAGTCGGGTCCTCGTTCAGCGTCGGGTATCCGTAGCCCGCCACGTCGACCATGGCCTTGCGATCAAGCGTCATGCTGACCGCGCGGCGGAAGTTGAGGTCCTTGAACGCCTTGCGGTTGTTCTCGTTGGATGTCTCCTGATTGAGCAGGAACTCCACCATGCTGCCTGCCGCATACCAGTACTTGTGATGCTGCGGGTCTTTGGCGACGAAAGTCTTCTCCACGTCGGGCAGGAAGGCCACGCCCCAATCGAGCTGACCGCTGGCGGAGGCGGCGAGGATCTGATTGTTGTCGGCGAGCTGCGGGAAGCGCATACAGTCGATGGCAAGCCAGGCTGCATCCCAGTAATGCGGGTTGCGGCACTGATCGTAGGTCTGCGGGGTAAAGCGCGTCACCTCGGTCATCGGGCCGCTGCCGACCGGGCTCTCGTTGGCGAAGGTGACCGGCTCCTTGATGTCCTTCCAGACATGCTCGGGCACGATCGGGAGTGCGATCAGGCGGTCGACCGCAAGCGCGCTCGGCTGGCGAAGCGTGAAGCGCACGGTCTGCTTGTCGACCTGCTCGACTCCGCTGATGAACTGCCAGATCGAGACGAAATCCAGCGCCGGATATTGCTTGATGTAGTTGTAGGTAAAGACGACATCTGACGCCGTCAGCCGCTTCCCGTCGGACCATTTCAGGCCGTCCCGCAGCTTGAACTCGATGCTCTTGAGATCCTCGGCGAGCTTGTAGCTCTCCGCGAGGCGATAGTTCGGCTTGTTGTCGTCGAAGCGGTTGAAGACGATCAGCGGCTCGTAGATGAAGTCGAGCGTGCTCTGCCGGGCCGACGTCTGATTGAACGGGTTGAAGTTACGCACCCATGTCGTCGCAGGCTCGACATTGACCGTGAGCACGGTCTGGGCGGCGGCCGGCAGTGTCAGGGCACCCAGCATGATCATTGCCAGGAGTGCTGAAGATCGTTTCATTGTAATTCCCTCTTTTTATTGAGCTTTTTACGCACCAGACAGCTCTATTGCGGAAGACGGGCGAAGATGTCTTCGACCTCCGCATGAAGCTGACGAACATCGACTTTGAGCGAACCGAGGCGCCGTTTTCCGACTTCGATCCGTGCTAGGGATTCCGCCGAAAGCGGACGGGCGGCCCTCGCTGCCGCAAGGCTCTCCGCCGTTGTGCCATGGCTGTGCAGGGCAATGTCGTATCCGGCATCGAGCGTCTGGCGAACGCGCTCCGGCAGCGGCCCGCGCAGCGATTCCATGAACAGGCAATCGGAGATGAGCACGCCCTGATAACCGAGATCGCCCCGGATCACGTCATTGCAGATGACGGGCGAGACCGAAGCCGGCCGTTCCTCGCCATAGGCCGCATAAACCACGTGGGACACCATGGCCCAGGGCGTGTCGATGAGATCCAGAAACGGCTTGAAATCCGTTGCCGCGAGGACGGCACGGCTTTCGCGTACCACCGGGCGCTCTTTATGACTGTCGGCCGTGGCGCGTCCGTGGCCGGGAATGTGCTTCATGATCGGCAGGTTGCCCACTTCGAGCAGGCTGTCGACAACGACACGACCGAGCGCGGCGACCCGCTCAGGATCCGGGCCGAACGAGCGTGCCCCGATCACGGCACTGGTGCTCTCGAAGACCAGATCGAGCACGGGCGAGCACCCGCTCGCCAGCCCGAGTTCCGTCATCATGGTCCCCATGGCGTGCGAGGAGAGGCGCAAGGCGTGCTTGGCGAGATCCATGTCATGGTCGGCAAGACGAGAGAAGTCGCGGAACGAGCGGAACGACGGCCATGGGCCGGCGTCGAGATGCTGCACCCGCCCTCCTTCCTGATCGGTGAAGACCGGTGCATCGTCCCGTCCGACGGCCTCACGGAACTGAGCCACCAGAGCCTTGACCTGATCCGGCGTCTTCAGATTGCGGCGCCCCACGAAGAGGCCATACGGATTCGTCTCACGAAACAACGCGACTTCATCAGCATCGAGAACCGGGTTCGGAATGCCGACGAAGAGAGCAAGTGGAACGTTCTGAGACATCGGACTCTATGGGTTGGAGGTAAAGGATCGTCGCACGCGACAGCGTCTATGGAACGGTGGCCGATTTGGGTGCTCGCAGCATGTCGGTGTAGATCCCCTTGCCCGAGGCCGGGATCTCAATTGCGCCGACGGTGTCGATGTAGAAACGCGTAGGACCGGGATCGCCGATGATGGCATAGGCATAGCCCATGTTCTTCATGGCAAGCAGCGTACGCTGCAGCAATGCGGCGCCGATCCCTTTGCCCCAGGACGCCTCTGCGACCCCGGTGGGCCCGAAGAAGCCTCGCGCAATCGCATCGTAGCAGGCAAATCCGACAAGCTCGCCCTTGCTCAGGGCGATGAGGCAAGAGGACGGCTGATGTCCGATGGCGACGGCGGCTTCGCTCGCCCAGTTCTGGCTGAAGTGCTGCAAGATCCAAGCCACGACGATGTGCCGTTCAGGCGCAAGAACCGGCCGGATCGTCAGATCCGTTCGCTCGGTTCGCTGCACGAGGCTTTCAAACCCTGGAGCATATAGACTGACAAGCAGGTCGCCCATGCAAATTCCATAATTACGTCATATCTATTTTTATAGTGTACTATTAGGATCAAATCCGCTCGTCCCGTCAAGCACGATCTCCACTGCCCCAAACGACCCGACGAGGCTTTAGCGCATTGTGCGGAATCGAAGGTCAGCAATGCGAGTTCGGCGGCAGTCGAGGAGAAAGGCCATCAGGTGCCGAACGATCATCTTCGACGGCGATCATCCGCAGGAAAGGTCATCGGAGCATCGACCGACGCCAAGCACCGGGGCTTGCGCCAACGGAACGGGTAAAAACGCGTGTGAAATAACTCTGCTCGCCAAAGCCGCAGATAAGCGCGATGTCGGCCAGAGGCAAAGTTGAGGACAGCAGAAGGCTCTTGGCCTCCTGCAGGCGGATATGCGTCAGATACTGATGCGGGCTCATTCCCGTCGTGCGGCGGAAGGCCTTGGCAAAGTAGCTCGGCGTGAGGCGGCATTCGCGCGCGATATCTGCAATGGTCAGACGAGCAGCAAGACGAGAATGCATGATCTCCTTGGCACGACGCTCCTGCCATGGTGCGAGGCTGCCATTGGCGGGAATTGGGGGAAGATGCATGCCCCCATAGCCTTCGGCGAAATAGGTCAACAGACTCAGCGCCATCTGATCGACGAAAAGCGGATTGGTCTGCGCCAGTTCCGGTGGCGCCGTGAGAAGAAGCGCACACATCGATCCCAGAATGGGGTCAGAGGCATCGGGCAAAGCACGCAGGGTCGAAATCGGCGATGCGCCACGCTCATAGGCCAAGTCGTCGAGAGCTTCCTTGCGTATGTAGAACTGCACACCGTCGAACGCCCCCCGAATTCGACTGCGGGGGTCTTCCGACAGATCGGCTGCGCTCACAGTTCCTGCCGCGAAGCCTCGGGCGTACTGCATGCGGCCATTGAGCCATAACTCGTGCTCTTCGACATCCTTTAACTTATAGGTGGCGCTGAAGGCAGCCTCGGGTTCGATCAGAACTGTCCGCTCTCGGTCTTGGCGCATACAGGTCAGCCGCGTCACGGCAAGCGAAAGACGATCCCCCTTCGAGACCTGCAGAATGCTCTGAGTGGTCATCCCGATATGACGCCCAAGCCGCCGGCCGAACAACCCTGTTTGTGTGTTTTCCTGAACGATTGTCATGTCAGCTCGCTTCAATCGATCGAGATCACGGCCTTGTTCGAGACGCTTCCGACATGGCCAGTTTCATTCAGAGAGAGGTCCAGACGCTCATCAAATCTCCTCAAAGGCATGTCGCTCGCATGTCGGCCCTGGCAATGGCGGCAGAACCTGTTGAAGCTCGCCACGTCGCTCCTCAAGAGCTGGCGGCAGCCGCAAGTTCATCCCCAGCGTCTCGAAACTCTCATCCACGCCGAAGCCCGGGCCATCGGTTGCAATCTCCAAGAGCAGTCCGCACGTGGAGCGGAAATTAACGGAACGATAATAGATCCGATCCTTTGGCGGTGCCGCGACAATCCCATACCGATCCTGGAGGGCTTGGACTATGGCCTCCTGGTCGGCAGCGTCACGGGCACGAACAGCGACATGATGGATGCTCCCGGCGCCGAGCTGGCCTCGTGCGCGTCGGCCGGTCTCGTCAAGTGTGATTGTACCGCCTGCCCCTTTATGGGCAGAGAGCCGAACGAGGTTGCCATGACGGGCTGTCTCGACAAAGCCGAGAACCTCCCGAAACATCTCGCTTAGCGGATCAGTCTTACGGATTTTCAACACAAGATCGTGAAGTCCCTGGAGTCCATAGGAATCGGGGATTTCGGGATGGTGCCAGGCCGAAGGCTGCGCCGGCAAGCTTCCCTCCACGAAGGCCAGCAAAGCTCCGTCCGGGTCCTCGAAGGCGATCTGATTCTCACCGAATGCGGTCTGGCCGAGACGATGGAAAACACCCGCTGCTCCGAGACGTCGGGTCCACCAATCCAGTGAGCCCGATGGAATGCGGAATGACGTTTGCCATGCCTCACAGGCCCCGCGTCTGCCGCGCGACACGCGCTGCCATGGGAACAGGGTGAACAACGTGCCGGGCCGGCCGGTCTCGTCGCCGAGGCAAAGGTGGAAGGTACCGGGGTCCTCATGAGAGACGGTCCTCTTCACGAGCCTCATCCCGAGGAGACACGCGTAAAAGCGGCAACTCCGTTCAGCGTCGCTCGATATCAGCGTAACGTGGTGAAGGCCGCGTCCGGCCATGATTTCACTCCCGGCAAGTCGTTTGCGATACCGTAATAACGGCAAGGATCACTTGTCTTGCACACTTTTACCATTCATCGTCAGCATGCTCCACGGAACGACAAAATCGTCCAAGCCTGTTTCAAGTTCTCCAAGATTTCACCACGCAATCAGGGGATCCTTTGCGGCATCCCCTCAGCAACAGGACTGGCCATGCCCATCAAAGCGTCTCCCACTCCCGGTTCAACGCTCGTCAGCCCCACCGATCACGCGCTGATCCTCATCGATTTCCAGTCGCAGATGTCGTTTGCCACGAAGTCCATCGACGCTGTGAATTTGCGCAACAATGCTGCATTGATCGCTGAGGCTGCGGCAGGCTTCAAAGTTCCGACGATTCTGACGACGGTCGCGGAAAAGAGCTTCTCGGGGCCCATGTTTTCCGAGATTACCGATGCTTTCCCGGGTCAGAAGCTGCTCGACCGCACGTCGATGAACACCTGGGAGGACTCCGCTGCCATCGACGAGGTGAATCGAATCGGGAAGGACCGGTTGGTCTTCGCCGGACTTTGGACGTCCGTCTGCATCGTCGGGCCGACGCTCTCGGCGCTAGATCAGGGCTTTGAAGTCTATGTCGTCACCGATGCCTGCGGCGACGTTTCGACGGAAGCGCATGAGCGGGCGGTTGAGCGCATGATCCAGGCCGGCGTCAGGCCGATGACCGCGCTGCAATACCTGCTGGAACTGCAGCGCGACTGGGCCCGCGCCGAGACTTACGACATGACGACCGGCATCGCGAAGAAGTTCGGCGGCGCCTACGGGCTCGGCATCATCTACGCCAAGACCATGTTCGGCGCGAGCGAAGGAGCACACGGCTCCGCCTCATCAGTCGCGGCCGAATAATCTGCCATCCTGGCAGGTGCGGGAGATATAATCCGCACCTGCCCTGCAACTTCACCATCACCTCGTCTGCCTTGATCGGCAGAAGCCGGTGTAAACCTGGTATGTCCATGACTCACAATCGTCGCACGATTGTCGCCGGGATTGGTGCATTCGGGGCTGGATTTGCTCTTCCCAAAGGCTTGGAGGCCCAGACGATGCCCACGTCCGCCGACCTGATCCTGTTCAACGGCAAGATCGCAACCCTTGATCGCCAGAAGCCTGAAGCATCGGCGGTGGCCATCCGGGATGGACGCTTCATGGCGATCGGAGACGAGAGCGAGGTGATGCCTCTCGCCGGCCCCGAAACGCAGCGCATCGATCTCAAGGGACGACGCGTAGTCCCAGGGCTGATCGACAGCCACATGCACATCATCCGCGGCGGTCTCAACTACAACATGGAGCTGCGCTGGGATGGCGTCCGCTCCCTATCTCAGGCCATGCGGATGCTCAAGGAGCAGGTGGATCGCACACCGGCCCCGCAATGGGTACGTGTGGTCGGCGGCTTCAGCGAGCATCAATTCGCCGAAAAACGCCTTCCGACTCTCGACGAAATCAACGCTGTCGCTCCCGACACACCCGTTTTCATCCTTCACCTTTATGACCGTGCCCTGCTGAACGCAGCCGCCCTGCGCGCTGTCGGCTATACCAAGGACACGCCGAACCCTCCCGGTGGCGAGATCCAAAGGGATGCTCAAGGCACCCCCACGGGCCTGCTGATCGCAAAGCCCAATGCCACGATCCTCTACGCCACCTTGGCGAAAGGCCCGAAGCTTCCGCCGGAATACCAGAAGAACTCGTCGCGCCACTTCATGCGCGAGGTAAACCGGCTCGGCGTGACGGGCGTGATCGATGCCGGCGGCGGATTTCAGAATTATCCGGATGACTACACGATCATCGAGGAGCTGCATCGCGAAGGGCACCTGACGGTGCGCCTCGCCTATAATCTGTTCACCCAGAAGCCGAAGGAAGAACTGAAGGACTTCGATACCTGGGCGAAGCAGGTCAAGCCGGGCCATGGTGACGATCTGTATCGCCACAACGGCGCCGGCGAGATGCTGGTCTATTCCGCCGCTGATTTCGAGGACTTCAAGGTCGAGCGTCCCGACATGCCGCCATCCATGGAGGGAGACCTTGAACCGGTCGTCCGTCTCTTGGTCGAGAACCGCTGGCCATGGCGCCTGCACGCCACCTATAACGAAACGATCACCCGGGCCCTCGACGTGTTCGAGAAGGTGAACCGGGATATCCCCTTCAATGGCCTGCATTGGTTCTTCGACCACGCCGAGACCATCGACGACCGCAACATCGACCGTATTGCGGCTCTCGGCGGCGGCATTGCGGTCCAACACAGGATGGCGTTCCAGGGCGAGGACTTCGTGGAGCGCTATGGCGACAAGGCTGCAGAACGTACGCCGCCGATCCGCCGCATGCTGGAAGCAGGCGTTCCCGTAGGCGCGGGCACCGATGCCACCCGTGTGGCTTCCTACAACCCGTGGGTTTCCCTGTCCTGGCTCGTGACGGGAAAGACCCTCGGAGGGCTGACGCTCTATCCGGCTGCGAACCGTCTCGACCGGGAAAGCGCTCTGCGCCTGTGGACAGAGGCCAACACTTGGTTCTCGAACGAGACCGGCAAGAAAGGACAGATCAAGGCGGGACAGCTGGCGGATCTGGCCGTCCTGTCCGACGACTATTTCTCGGTCCCGGAGGATGCGATCCAGGACATCACGTCCGTTCTCACTCTGCTCGGCGGAAAGCCGGTACATGGCGATGCCGAGTTCAAGGATCTCGCGCCGTCCCTGCCCCCGCCGATGCCGGACTGGTCACCGGTGCGAACCTATGGCGGATATCAGAAACGGGCCGACAAGCCCGACGAACGCCGATATGCGTTTGCTGCGGTGGCGTGCGCCTGTGCCAATAGTTGCGGAGTGCATGGCCATTCCCATGCCAGTGCCTGGGGCGCCAATCTGCCAGCCTCCGACATCCGCTCCTTCTGGGGCGCTCTCGGCTGCTCCTGCTGGGCGTTCTGACATGACCGATATCCGGAGCACGGTCACCGAAGGAACACCTCCTCCCCCACCCGGTACTTTTGCGCCGCTGCAGCACCGTCTCTTCGCGGTGATCTGGATTGCCACGGTGCTCGGCAATGTCGGCACCTTCATGAGGGACGTGGCATCCGCCTGGCTTGTCACGGAGATCTCCGCCTCTCCGGCCTCGGTCGCGATGATCCAAGCGGCCGGAACCCTTCCGGTCTTTCTGCTGGCCATTCCAGCGGGCGTCCTGTCCGATATCCTCGACCGGCGCCGCTTTCTGATCGTCATTCAGATCATGCTCGGAACGGTGAGCTCCCTTCTTGCCTTCCTTGCCTGGTCAGGAACGGTCTCGGTCGAGAGCCTCATTGTCCTCACCTTCCTCGGCGGAGTGGGCGCGGCGCTGGCAACGCCCGCCTGGCAGGCGATCACACCGGAACTCGTTCCGAGATCCGATCTCAAAGGCGCCGTCGCCCTCAACTCGCTGGGCATCAACATCGCCCGCTCCGTCGGTCCGGCCTTGGGAGGTTTTCTCCTCGCTGCACTTGGAGCAGCAACCGTCTACGGTCTTGACGTTCTCACCTATATCGTTGTCGGAGGAGCTCTGCTCTGGTGGCGGCGCGAAGCCGATGTGGATGACGGCCTGCGGGAGCAGTTCGGAGGAGCCCTGCGGGCAGGGTTGCGTTATGCCCGGGCCAGCCACGATCTCCACCGTATCCTGTGGCGGGCCGTGCTGTTCTTCGCCTTCGCCAGCGCCGTCTGGGCACTCCTTCCCATCGTCGCGCGCCAGGAGATCGGAGGAGGCCCGAGCTTCTACGGCCTGATGCTTGGCAGCGTCGGAGCCGGTGCCATCGCGGGCGCCATCCTGCTTCCGCAGGCCCGCGCCCGCCTCGGGCAGGATCGTCTCATCCTGCTGGCGTCGCTCGTGACGGCAGGCTCGACCGCCCTGCTCGCCCTGACGAATTCCGAGATCGTGGCGATCATCGCAACCTTCATACTCGGGATCGCGTGGATCGCGATGCTGACCACGCTCAACAGCATCATGCAGGCCATCCTGCCGAACTGGATCCGGGGGCGCGGCCTGGCGATTTATCTCACCGCGTTCAACGGTGCCATGGCGGCGGGCAGTCTCGGCTGGGGTTTTCTCGCGCAGGAAGTCGGCACGGACGCAACTCTGATTGCAGCCGGCATCGGCCTTGCCCTCACCGCAGCACTGGCCCACAGGGCTCCCCTGCCCAGCGGAGAGGGCGACCTGACGCCCTCATTGCACTGGCCGGAGCCGGCCATGGCAGAACCCGTCGCGCATGACCGGGGACCGGTCATGATCACGGTCACTTATCGCGTCTCGCAAACGGATCGTCCCGCCTTCCTCAGCGCCGTCGAGCGTATGTCCGAAGGGCGTCGCCGCGATGGCGCCTATGCCTGGGGCGTCTCAGAGGATGCGGCCGATCCCGAGCACATTGTCGAATGGTTCTTCATCGAATCCTGGGCCGAGCATATGCGTCAGCACAAGCGGGTCTCGAAGGCCGATGCCGATATCTAGGTCGAGGTCAGACGATTTCACCAGGGAGCGGAGCCTCCCCTCGTCCAACACTTCCTGGCACTCGACAAGCCAGCACGACAACAGCGTTGAAGCAAGGAGAGCACTCCATGGGAATGATCACGACGAAAGACGGCACCAAGATCTTCTACAAGGACTGGGGATCCGGGCAGCCGATCCTTTTTTCGCACGGGTGGCCGCTCACCGCCGATGCCTGGGACGGTCAGATGCTATTCTTCGGCCAACAGGGCTATCGCGTCGTCGCCCATGACCGCCGCAGCCATGGCCGCTCGGACCAGACTTGGGACGGCAACAACATGGACCAGTATGCGGATGACCTGGCCGAACTGATCGAGAAGCTCGATCTGAGAAACATCATTATGATCGGCCATTCCACCGGCGGCGGCGAGGTAGCGCACTACATCGGCCGCCACGGTACCGGACGCGTCGCGAAGGTCGTTCTCGTCGGTGCGGTGCCGCCGCTGATGCTGAAGACCGACGCCAACCCAGAAGGCACGCCGATCGGCATCTTCGACGGCATCCGCAAGAACACAGCCGACGACCGATCGCAGTTCTTCAAGGACCTCAGCCTTCCATTCTATGGCTTCAACCGCGACGGCGCGAAGGTCAACGAAGGCTTGCGCGAGTCTTTCTGGCTTCAAGGCATGATGGCCGGCATCAAAGGCGCGTACGACTGCATCCACGAATTCTCGGAAGTCGACTACACCGAGGACCTGAAGAAGATCGACAAGCCAGCCCTCTTCATCCATGGCGACGACGACCAGATCGTCCCGATCAAGGCGGCAGCGGAAAAGAGCGCGAAGATCGTCAAGGGTGCCCAGCTCAAGATCTATCCGGGCAGCTCGCATGGCTTGGCGCAAACCGAGGCGGATAGGTTCAACGCCGACGTCCTCGCGTTCATCAAAAGCTAACATGAAGGTCTTGCTCGGACTGCTCCTCGCCTTCGGTGTCGGAATCGTGTGCCGTCTTTGAATTGCCCCTTCCGGCACCTTTGGCTCTCACGGGAGCGGCCCTCGTTCTGGCCATGTCGGCCGGCTACGAACTCGTGGATCGCCTCGCGCCCCATCGCGAGGCATCCCAGCGCGAAAACTGCGGTGGATCCGATGGTCGCACACGAGCCGCACGCATCATGTCGGAAAGGCAGGCGGATTGACACATGGTTGCGCTTCTTGCCGGATTGCTGATGGCGTAATTACCCACGCCGTTGCTGAGGCTGGTTTCAGGCGCTGACGGTAGCGAGAATGGTGCCGAAGACGGTGACACTTGGCGTGAGCCGAGCCGTATCGACGACGGTGCGCACGGCCGCTTCG
>NZ_JBVVAK010000089.1:0-33751 GCF_055792825.1 Microvirga sp. GN3 | reverse complement strand
CGATCCGGCTCAATCCCAGCTACAGGCCGTGGGCCTGCGGGTTCCTGCGTTACGCCTACTTCATGGCCGGCCGCTACAAGGATGCGCTCCAGGTGATGGAGCGGCAGACGCCGGACAATTACACGCGGCTCGCCTGGGTGCAGCGGGCAGCGAGCTTCGCCATGCTGGGGCGGTCGGAGGAAGCACAGGCGACGCTCGGCGAGGCCTTGAAACGTCATCCCGCCCTGACGATCGAGGGATTTGTCAGCGACCCGAGTTTCAACGACACCGAACGCGAGCACCTGATCAGGACGATGCGATCCGCCGGCTTCCCGGCCTGCGCCACGCCCGAGGCACTCGCCCGCTTGGCGCAGCCGGTGCGCCTGCCGGAGTGCGTCAAGTCATAGGGGATGTCGAGGATGGCCGGCGAGTGACGTGCCGCGAGGCTTGTGAATGGCCGGTTCTGGCACTGGGCTGACCTTATCCCAAGTTCCGCGATTGCGCGCTGAGCGGACCTTCACTTGATCCGCTCTACGCAACACTTTGACCCGATCCAGACGTTCCATCAAACGCCAATCGGTGGGGCGGGCTCACTCCGGCATTCCCAGCTTGCGCCATGCTTCGTAGATCCGCGTCCGCTGGGCCAGGTAGCCCGGATGCTCGGATTGCTCCAGGGCCTTGTAGCGCGTCAACGTCATCCACGGCACCGCACGCAACCACCTCTCCATAGGCTCACGAGCCTCGGCCTCGCGTCCCATGAACACGTAGGCCGCCGCCAGCCAGCCATAGGAACTCGGAAAACCCGGATCGGCATCGATCGCTCTCTGGAACGTCTCGAGGGCTGCCGCATCTTGTCCTTGGTGCAACTGTGCCACGCCAATGTACAGCAGCCAATACACCAGGAAAGGATCGCGCGGACTGAGGCGGATGCCCTGCTGCACATAGGTTTCTGTCTTCTCCGGCTGGCCGAGAAGAGTCCAGTTCCAGCCCATCTCGGTGTAGGCTGCGGCGAGATTGCGATTGAGGGTCGCTGCCCGTTCGGCCGCCACGATGGCCTCCTGGCTGCGCCTCTGCGCCCGGCGCAGCAACGCCTTGTACTGGTGAGCCTGGGCGTTATCGGGCGTCATCGCAATGGCACGCCCTATCAGCTCATCGGCCCTTTGCAGGTGATCTCCGTACGCATCGGTCCAGCGGTTGATCACGTCCCGGATGTGGGTGAAGCCCAGTCCCGTAAGCGCACTCACCGCCTGCGGATCCACCGTGAGCGCCTCCTCGAACAGGCGCCGCGCCGCCGCATTGTTGTCCCGGGTCTGGCTCGCGTAGATCAGCGCCCAGCCGCGCATGGCCAGATCCGTCGCATCGGGATTGCTGGGGCGCTCCCGCTGACCGCGGCGGCTCTCAATGTCGATGAGCTTGACCCTGAGCGCGGAGGCGATCCCCGCCGTGATCTCGTTCTGCATCTCGATCAAGTCAGCGCGCGTGCGATCGAACCGATCCGCCCACAGATGGGCCCCGGTCTCGGCGTCGATAAGCTGGGCATTGACTCGCATCAGGTCGCCGCTGCGCCGAACGCTGCCTTCGAGCACATAGCGCACGCCGAGGTCGCGGCCGATCTGTCGGATGTCCACGGGCTTGTTCTTGTAGGTGAAGGCGGTGTTGCGCGCGATGACGAAGCTGCCGTCGATGCGTGACAGGTCTGCTGTGAGATCCTCCGTCAGGCCATCGGCGAAGTATTCCTGGTCCGGATCGCCGCTCAAATTATCAAAGGGGAGAACGACCAGGGACAGGCGGGATGCGGCACGACTTGGATCGCCGGTCCCATCCACAGTGCTCGGTGCCGCTGCCGCGACAGGGACCTCCGATGGTCCTTGGTTCCTGGCAAGGAAGAAACCGGTGCCACCGAAAGCGACGAGGGCTGCGGCCGCGGCGGCAGGAACGGGCCAGAGACGACGGCCTGTCGGCTCGGGGGACGCTTCAGCCGCGTAGGTGTCAAAGTGGACCCGATAGCACCGGACTGGCCGGGCGATGTTGCGCACGCTTTGCTCCCCCAGATCCTCGAACCCGACGGGCAGCCGGTCACGGACCTGATCACGAACCGAGCGGGAGATGCAGATGCCGCCAATATCAGCCAAGGCTTGCAGGCGCGCAGCGATGTTGACGCCATCGCCCAGGACATCGCCTTCCTCGATGACCACGTCGCCCAGATTAATGCCGATCCGGAACCGGATGCGGTCCTCTTCTGGGAGGGATGCCTCGCGACCAGCCATGGTGAGCTGGAGCTCGGCGGCGCAGCGGACCGCCTCGACAGGACTAGAGAACTCGACGAGCAGGCCGTCGCCCATGGTCTTGACAATCCGCCCGCCATGCCGGTCGATGGCTGGATCGATCAGAGCTCGGCGGTACGCCTTCAGGCGCGCGATCGTGCCTTCCTCGTCGAGCCCGATCAGCCGCGAGTAGCCCGCCACGTCGGCGCACACGATGGTCACCAGCTTGCGCTCCATAGAGCGCTCCATGAAGCGGTTCAAACCGCCGTCTGAAGCCTACGCCCAGGGCATCGGCGGGGGAAGACATTGCCCGCGCCGCGACCTGCGGAGGGCGCAACCTTGCGACCCAAACGGCAGCTCTTGGCGCTCTTGGGACATATGTGCTTGGTCCGCTTCGGCTCTCAAGAGCCGACGTTCGTTGAGCGTCCTGAATGTGAAATTTTGACCCACTCCGGATCTTCCGGGACCGCAGCATGGATAAATCAGGTGGGCGTAGACTGATTTCACGCCCACTCCACATGTCGCGCGGGATGCCCCAACCAACTCTTGCTCGGCCCCTCATCGATCAAGGGACTTCAGGATACGTTTACACCAATGGGCGCGGCTGGCTGGCGAAGCCCCGATCGGACGGTGCAAGGATCAGAATTTCTCCGGACCTGCCTCTCGGGGCTTCGCGGCTGATCTCGCGCCACTCGCTCATCGCGCCGGCCCGGGCGATGGTCGCGTCTGAGGCCAGCAAGGGGGCGGCAAACCGCTTGGTCGCCTGTTCGATCCGAGCCGCAACGTTGACCACGTCGCCCAACACCGTGAACTCCAATCGCCCCGATGCTCCCAACACACCGCAGAAAGCTATCCCCGTATGAAGGCCGATGCCTACCCGGACAGGCAGGTGGAAGCGCCGCTTCGCGTTCCAGCGCGCAATGAGCCGGACGATCTCCTTGGCACATCCGATGGCGTTTGGCGTCATCCGGCCCTGGCTCGGGAACCCCAAAGATCAGGAGCGCTCCGTCTCCGATAAACTTGTCGACGATTCCGCCATACGCCTGCGCTGCTTGCATCACCCGGCGCCGAAAAGCCGAGACAAAGATCGATAACCGTTCCGGATCCATGTGCTCGGCCAGGGCGGTCGAGTCCCGAAGGTCGACGAACAACACGGTGATCTCCTGCCGTCGGCCACTCCGCCAGGCATCGAGAGTGCGCCCCACCATGAGAGGAGCGATCTCGGCCGGCAGAAACCGCGCTAGGCTCGCCCGCTCATCGGCCTCCCTCACCGCACGATGCAGCAGGCGGCGGGCCCGCAGCGTGACCAGCGCAGTGATCGCGCCGGTCAGGGCCAGGATAAGGGTTCGGGTCAGGTTGGCCGGAAGGGAGAGCAGATCGGCGGCGCCAGAGGCCGCGAGCATTGCTTCCTCCGCAGGTCGCAGGAAGGTGCTTGTCTCGAAATCTGCGGCGACCAGCCCGAGTCCAATCACCAGCAGTCCCGTGGCCCACAGTTGAACGCCTGGACGATAGCGGAAGGCCCCAGTGGCGAGGATGAGAGGCGCGGCCCAGATGGCCGGAACGGCGGCGATCCAATTGCCCACGAGGTCGGCGTCACGGAGCGTGACTCCGACCAGCAGGAGGATGATGGCGGCGTCCCCGGACGTGGACGCGAATGCCATCCATGGCGCGTACCAACCGGTGCGCACGAGCACGAGGGATGCCACACCAAGCGCCAGTAACGTGCCCACGGCCAGCCCGGCCAGTCCGAGCCGCCGCAGAATGTCGAGGTCGCCGGCGACCACCGCGATCCGGCTCGAGATCAACAGGCTTCCCGCCAACGCCAGGGCGAGCGCGATGCGAACCCAGGCCGTGGTGAGCTCCGCCTCATTCTCCGCATCCCTCAGAAGGGGAGTGATGGCGTCTGCGTGGATGTCGTCCATGTGCATCACCATTCGCGAGACCGATGAAGGCTTTGCATTGTGTCCGTCAGGGCTCAGCGCGTAAATCGGCTTCTGGCGGGGACTGCTGCTTGAGGCAGTGCGCAAGATCAACGCTCTCCCGGGCACCACGCCATGCGCAATGCTCAGCGACAATCCTGGTGACCTATGGCCCAGGTGCTGTCCTACGGCTTCTCAGGGTTTACCTGATGGTATCTCGTCGCGGCCTTGATCGTCTCACGTCGACAACGCGAGGACAGAGCCTCCCTCAAGCCCCATCTGCGGGTGTGAGATTTGAGGTGCGGGAAGCACATCATGCCATTGGGTGGGGCAAGGGTTTTCCATCGGATTGCTTGAGGCTTTCACGTCGGCGGTTGAAGTCACCCGATCTACTCGACGCAAGAACGAGCAGGGAGAGCGGCGACCGCGGCACAAAGATGTTGCGTCGTCAGTTCAACCACGCGCGAGATGGCGATCCCAACCGCATCGCTTCCTGCTCGGCCGCCAGGGCTTGCAAGGCGAACCATCGGGCCTCAAGCTCGCGCAGGCGCGCTGCGGCGCGATCATAGATCGCCGTCGCCACCTGCTCCTCTCGGAGAATGTCGTCCGTCAGGCTGGATCCCAGCTTGTCCCAGACGCGGCTCAAACCAAGAAGCGCTCGACCATATTCAAGCTCCGCGTGACAGAGTTCCTCATCTGCCCTGTCAAGGGCCGGCTGCGACACGAACGGGGTGGAGGAACGGGTGATAATCGGTTGCGGGGCAGGGGCCGGCACTCGGGCCCTTCGGGGATGGGCGCTAACCGAGCCAACCAAAAGCTCGCGGGACTGCTCGATGACACGATGTGAATCCGCGATGACTTTCTCGGCCCTTTCGAGGACATTCGTGTTTGCTCAAGACGCAGACGTGCGGCGCGGATCGTGCCATTTGCGTTGTCCGGCCGGGTGCGGTGATCAATGTCTGCCGTGCTCATTCATGCCGCGCTTTCCCGAAAGGGCCTCCCGTCGCCCTTTGTGGGACCAAGAGGTCCGGGGGATCAACCTATAATCGCGTGCGGCCGGCAAAAGGAAACAGCCTGGCTGCACTGCGTGCGGGAAAAAGGGATAGATCATCCCCACACATTGGCCCCGATTGTCTATTCACCTCAAGGGCGTTCAAGGGGCTGAGTTCTCGGACGACATCCGGCGGCCGCTTGCGGCCAGCCCGGTGGAGACGTGCGGAGGCGCAAGCCTCGATCCACCGCCATGCCAGCGGACTATCGCTGAGGCCCCATGAGGGTGAATGCATGCTCGGCACAGAACACGTGGCTGTGAAGGTTCGCGATCCACTGCCGGCCCGCCGCCGTCACGTTCAGGTAGGCAATCGCTTCACCTAAGTGAGGCGAGACGTGGGTCCAGTAGAAGTCGGGAAATCGCTCGACCAAGTCGGCCGGGGAGGCGTAGCCGAGCTGGCGGTTGAGGCCGATCTCCTCGAATTCATAGAACAGGGCATTGGCCTTCTTCAGGTAAAGAGGGTCGCCGAGCTGCCCGATCAGGTCAGCCACCTGGACCAGCCGCCCCTCCCGGTTCTCCGGCGCATCGGCGGAGGGCTGGCTCGTGGGGAAGCGGGTGAATTCGACCGCACGCGCCACCCGCTCGGCATCGAGCAACGGCGAGCCTGCCAGCCGCTCCATGACGAAGAGCTTTGAGCGGTCGACGTGATAGGGGGCGAGCGCCGCATCCGATGCCCCGCGCGGCAGCGTCACGGTTGCCCCATTCGCGTCCACTACACAGCGGTCCTGCCCGTCGCCCTTCAGGATGCCGCGGACATAGCCGATGTCATGCAGCAGGCAGGCGACGATCAGGTGCGAGTAGTCGTCCGGCTCCAGGCGTTCGGTCAGGATCCGGCCATGGAGGATGTCCCGCCCGACCAGCGTGACCAGGAAGGTATGCTCGACGTTGTGGTAGAGGGCATCGCTCCGGCCGAGGCATTCCAGGGCCATGCGTGCGGCGCCGTCGAGGCGCTCGGCCTTGTCCTGGTGCGCCGAGCCGAACAGGCGGCGAAAGTCGCTTGCGATGTGCCTCCCGAGTTCATCCGCCATGATTGCCGGCATGGTCATCATGCAAGCCTCCCGGGTGTAGGTCGTCCTCGGCAGGAGACTATAACCGAGTTTGCGTGGAAATCCCGCGACGCTTGATCCAAGGACGTCGATCTCTGCGATCACCCTACCGCAAGCCGACAATGTCGATCCCGCCGCTCGCACCGACCTCAGTTCCGACGGCCGCCTTGACATCGTCAAAGTCCCTGAAGAACCGCATCGTGCATCATGGTCATCGAGGCTACCGCCGCAGTCGCGACTTCTGCACCGAGCCCTCGTCGCGCGATGAACGCGACAATGCCCCTTCACCCTCGGGTTATGTGCTGACGGTACGATCAGGCGCATGGGTCTGGGCTCAAGCGAGGAGGCCAGCGATGCCCCAGGAAGAGACCACCATGTACTCGCATCTGAGAACACCACGGGCGGCTGCCGTTGCCGGCATCGTCTTTTCCATCCTGTTGATCATCATCTTTTGGATCTTCCGGAGCGCGGTTCCCGCCGATCCATTGGATCCTGGCACCTGGCTGGCCGATGGCTCCGGGCACGTGGCGCTGGCACTGAATCTCATTCCCTTTGCGGGCATCGCCTTCCTGTGGTTCATCGGCGTGCTGCGCGACCGCCTCGGTCCGAAGGAGGATCGCTTTTTCGCGACAGTGTTTCTGGGGAGCGGCCTGTTGTTCTTGGCGACCCTGTTCGTTGCAGCGACAATTGTCGGCGCCTTGCTGCTCATTGCCCCCTCTACCGAGATGACCGGAACGAGTCCCACTCCGACGTTCCGTCTCGGACGCGCGGTCGCCGACGTCCTGTTCAACGTCTATGCGATCAAGATGGCCGGTGTCTTCATGATCTCGACGTCCACGGTCGTGATCTACACCGCGATCGCCCCCCGATGGATGGCGGCGACCGGCTATGCGCTGGCTGCACTGGTGCTTCTCGGCAGCTTCTATCTCAACTGGAGCATCATGGTCCTGCCCATCTGGGTGCTGCTGATCAGCGTGCATATCCTGATCGATAACTTGCGCGGGCGAGACAGCAATCCCCACCCGCCATAGAGCAAGACCCTGGCGCATCATGAGGCGCGAAGAGCCGGGGTGCGTTTCCACGCAGTGCGCGAGGGAGTGCTCAAGCACCCGAGCCCCGAAGAGTGTTTCCCGCGCGGGCTCGATCCTGCTGCGGCAACCGACCGGGCATTGCCACGTTAGCAAGAGACCCCTTCGCGGGCGATCACAGCCCGCGCAGAGGCCGAAGACCAGCATCCAGAAGAGGAGCGGCAGATGTACAAGCTCGCTTTAGTTCTGTGTGCCTGCGTAGCGATGGCAGCCTGTTCACCGACGACGACCGGAACCGCGGCGGGGGCCGCCACCGGGGCGGTGGTCGCCGGTCCCGTCGGCGCGGTGGTCGGCGGCGTCGGCGGCGCAGCCGTGGGTACCGCCGCAGGTGCCCGGACCGCCCAAGCTTCTCCGGGTTACTGCTACATGTACGACCCGAACGGCCGCATGATGATGGATGCGTCCGGGCAGCCGCGGCTCCGTCGCTGCTAGCGGACGTGCGGAACCCCGGCCCCTTGCTCTCAGGGCCGGACGTCGATCACTTGGTGGGCCGAAGGCCGTCCTGCTCAACGCTCTTCGGCCCGAATACTAGGATGCCAATGCCGCCACCCGCTTGGCTCGTGACCTGACCTTCGGCCGGCACGGCCCGATCAGGTCGGCGCGCACCGTGAAGGCGTCCGGGTCCGTCCGCTCTGGGGCCGGGGCGTCGTAGATGACAATCAGGCCCCCGGGACCTGCCTCCGGCCAGTGATCGATGCCCTCGGGGTGATCGGCGTGCAACCGATACGGCAGTTCGGCGACCGTCTCGATACGGTCTGGGGCGATGACGCCGGAGACGTCGTCGCGAACCGCATCCCGCCAGCGCAGCACGAAGGCCGGTCCTTCCAGGGACATCGTGGGCCCGACCAGCAGAAGGAGGTCATCGCCGTCGAACCGCATGTCGCGGATGCCGAGACCGCGCGTGTCGAGCAGGTGCTTGCGGTAGCGCCGCTCACTCTCGATGCGGCGTGCCTTGAGCCGGCCCAGCGCCTTTTCCCCGATCTCCAGATCGAGCACCGCCGCGTGGCCCCGCAACACCGGGCCACGCAGGCCGAGCCAGATCCGGTCTCCGCGCACCGCCAGCCCCTCGACGTCGAACCCGTTCTCCTTGGCGGAGATTGAGAGGAAAGGGCCGAGATGCGGATCATCGGCGAGCCAACGGGTGAGGGCGCTGCTCCTCTTGTCGAACTTGATCCAGGCGGCTTGGCGCTTGCCGTTCGAGCGGGTGGGCATGAACAAACCTGGCGCCTCCTCGACGAGTGGGATCCGGCCCAGGAAGTGCCGGTTCGGCTCGCGGTTCACCTGTTCCATCCGACGCAGGGCGTCATCGGCGTCGCTCTCGTCGCGCTTCGGCTTGCTGCGCTTGAGCGCATGCGAGCCAACGATCCAGAGAAAGCCGTCCACAACGCACAGACCTTCGATGTCCATTTCACCTTCGGCGCCGGCCGGCAGGTCAATGAGTCCGTCGAGAGCGAAATGCCGATGCTCGCCGAACCGGCCGTCCTTGATGCGCCGCAACCGCTCGACGCTCGCGGTCTCGTCGCAGGCGAGAAAGAGGCTGTCGCCGACACGCGCGACGGCGGACAGATCCTTGTGAAGCGGGTCCTTCAGGTGTTGCAGAGGCCGCCAGTCCGAAAAGGCGAGATCGACCTGTCCGAGAGGTTCGAAATGGCTGGCGTTGGGCATGGTCGTTCCCTCAAGTGGCGCTGACGAGCCTGACGAAAGGCAACCAACAACGGCTCGGCCGCGAGGGGACCGAACCGTCAAATAACCTAGGCCAAAACTGCTTGTGACAAGGGTGCGGTCGAGCCCGCACGGTTCTCTCCGCCGCCGTCGACCAGCCTTGTCGTCAGGTCGCCTCCGAAACATCCCATGCTGCCATCCTCTTGCCTGGATCACTTCCGAGCAGCTTCCTAACAGCGATCGACGGGCGCAGTGTAGGCGTGAGCTTGATGGGAGAATTTCAGCCCCAGGGCCCGCCTTTGGTGTGCTCTAGGACCAAGCCCATCACTCAACTGGCAAGAGGTTGAGTGCTCATCGGGAGGCGCGAATGGAACAGATTCTAATCAATCTGATCGCAGGCGCAGTGGGAGGCGGAGCGGCAGGGAAAGCATCCCCTAACTTTGACCTGGGCACTGCCGGAAACCTTATCGCAGGCGCTGTCGGTGGCGGAGTTCTTGGACAGATCGTGGCCCTTGCAATGCCGGCCATCGGGGCATCCCTTGCAAGCGGCAATTTCAGTGTCGGGGGAGTCCTCGCCAACCTCGTCAGCGGCGGTGCCGGCGGGGCTATTTTGACCGTCCTTATCGGTGCACTCAAGAACAGGGCCGCTTGAGGAGCGCCCTGTTGGAGCGAGTTAGACTTATGCATTCGCCCGTGCCCTCGGCAAACGGGCTCCTGCACTTGTGCTCCTGCCGATCGGAACATCTGCGGCAGGCAAGGGTGGCGACCGGGTCTTCACGACCTATCCCGATATCTCGGTGGCGTTGCTACCGGATTCCGAACCATTCGGGCCACGAAGCTCGCTGACCGAAGGGGAATTCCACGGAAGGCAATCGGAGGTTTTCGATGACCAGTGCCGACGATGTGGGAAAGACGATCCTGCGCAACAAGCTCCTCGGCCGGTGGGCCGCCAAGAAACTGGGAATGACGGGCCGCGATGCGGAGGTCTATTCGGATGCCCTTGCCAGGGGCACGGTCGATCCAGAGTGCAGCGACGTGTTCGGCAAAATCCGCAAGGACTTTGACGCCGCGGGCGTGGTCGAGTCGGACGAACGGATCCTGCACATCATGACCGAGTTCATGCTCAAGGCCGGGAACCTGATGCCGACAGCGCAGGGCGATTCCCTTGATGCCGCAGCGGTGACGCTCGCGCGCAAACTCATGTTGCCATGAAGGCGGCGGCCCGTTTTCCGTAGAGCGATGTCCAGTTCGCGGCTCCCCGAAGGTGTCGTTGCGGATTCCGGGTGATTGAGTTGCCGAGGAGGAGGCGTCATTCGGTGGACGCGAGTCCGAACCGGAGCTCGAGACGCAGCCTGTCAGTAGAGCACTTGCCATAAGCGCGGTGATAATCGTCTGCGTGGAAATTCCTTGATCCAACGTTGGATATCCGAGTGGCTCACCAGGCAAGGGCTGCCGTCGATGCTCCACTCTTTGAAGAGCGCATCGTTTGGCGCGGACCCAGAGGGCCGCGTCAGCGAAAACCGGGCCCACTTTTCACTGACGTGGCCCTTCGGGTCGCTGACGCGGCCCTCTGGGTCCGCACGATGCGCTAGCGGACATTCCGAAGGTTGCAGGAGGGTCGAAAACGGTCAGGACCTTCGGGCCAGAAGACGCACCGTCCCTGTTTTCGGGGGCCGTGCCGTGCAGAGATGCACTATGGATCAGGCCGGGAAGCGGTGAGCTGAAACACCGCTTAGCCGACGCCGAGAGCAGGAACGTCCTTCTCCAGACCCTGCCGACTCTACAGCACCCTCTTCAACAATCTGGATGCTGGCGTCGCCAACCTGGAATCTTGCGTGACGATAAAGGTCGCCTCGTCGACCTTCCAGGGATCGCCACCTGCGCAATCGCTCAGACTCCAAGAACGGGCCTGTTGTTTGCGCTGCCCGCACCGGCAGCGCCAAGACGACCAGGGCTGCCAGGGCTGGCGCCGTTGCTAGGCCGGCAGGACGACCACCTTCGTCTTGACCGAGGTTCGGTCGTAAAGGTGCATCATGTCCTGCGTGAGGAGGCCGACGCAGCCGCTGGTGATGCCGTTGCCGATCGATTCGGCGTCGAGGCTGGCATAGATCGTGTAGAGCGTGTAGGCGCCGTTCTGATAGAGATAGAGCGTGCGGGCGCCGAGCGGATTGTCGAGGCCGCCCGGCATGCCACGGGCCCATTTGGCCGCCTCGGGCTGGCGCCGGATCATCTCCTTGGGCGGGGTCCAGGTCGCCCATTCGCCCTTGCGCCCGACATAGGCGTCACCGCTCCACCGGAACCCGTCACGGCCGACATTGGCGCCATAGCGCGTGGCGTTTCCGTCCTCCTCGATGCGGTAGACGTAGTAATTGCCGGGGTCGACGATGATCGTACCGGGCGCCTCTTTGGTGTCGTAGCGAACGGTCCGGCGATAATATTTCGGATCGACCTTGCTGACATCGATCGCCGGGATCGGGAATTTCTCATCAGGCACCGGCCCGTAGACCTTCGACGCCTCAGCGAGGCTCATGCCGTCGGATGTCACGCAGCCGGCCAGCCCCAGTGCGCCGAGACCGGAGGCCGAGCCGGCCAGAAACGACCGGCGGCTTAGAAGCCCCGTCCGAGGCCCGGGCAAGGCTACCTCGTCTCTCTCGTCAGCATAGGTATTCCCACCGTCCATGATCATGATTTGACAGTTCCCTTGTCCTGTTGCCCGACGAGACAATGCTCCGGCAACCACCCGCTGAACGTCTTGTTGAGCTTAAGATTGCCGTCACACGGCTCGATTGGCAAGCCCGGGCCTTCGCTGTGCGGAGCTTGCCATGCACCAAAGCTGGTCACGTCCACGCGGTCTCGCAGTCTCACGTCGCGTGGCGCTCGGCGTGGCCCGATCTGATAGCCCCGAACCCGGGCCGATCCGCCTGATCGTACCATCCTGATGCACGTCAAGGCACTCGCATTGAATATCTGACCCGCGGGCGGTCATCGACCCAATCTATCGATTCCGCGGGACGTGCTGGGTCGGCTCGATTCCGACCAATGCTATGGTCGGCAAATGGCACTTTCCGGGCCTGAGTTTTATGTCACAGGGGAGGGGCTTAAGGCGGACGTCTTGGAAGGGCGGGGAATTTCCCTCGCCCTCGACTCCATCAGGATCCTGCAATGTTGTCGATCCACTGACCAAACAGGTCAGCCGTGGCCCAAGGACGGTCCGCGATGTGGATCCGGTTTGCCGTCAAAAAATGCAGCAAATCAAGGAGAAGAGATGATTCCAGGTCAGTGGAAAACAGCTCTAGCACGGACGAAATCATCATGAGCTAGTAGAGCAAACATCTCCTGACGGCAGGTCTCGGAGAAGATTTTGCTCATCTGATGTGTTCTAAAAAAAGAACATTTCAGTTGCTTTAACGGACATTTCGGCACGATAATCCATCAGTCATTCAGCTCGAAGCCCAGTCGTGCAGGGGATTTATCGTGACACTCGAAACTCGCTTCAGACGCAAAATCGGCCCTGCGGCCTTGGTGGGGGCCACATTCCTCGGAGCCTTCTCGATATGGAGTACCGGCGCAGTGGCCGCCGGATCCGAGGGCGCGCCCGTAAAGGGGGGCACGCTTGTCTACCTTGAGCAGCAGGCCCATACCAATCTCTATCCGCCGGCGGGCGGATTTTATCCCAATGGTGGCATCCTCAACCAGATCACCGACAAGCTGACCTATCAGAATCCGAAGACGCTCGAGATCGAGCCCTGGATCGCTGAGTCATGGACGGTGAATGCGGATGCGACGGAATACACCTTCAAGATCCGAAAGGGCGTGACATTCTCCGATGGTACGCCGCTCGATGCTGCCGCTGTCGCCAAGAACTACGACACGTTCGGGCGCGGCAACAAGGACCTGAAGCTGCCGATTTCGGAGGTGATCAACAACTACGACCGCAGCGAGGTCATCGACCCGGAGACGGTCAAGTTCACCTTCAAGAAGCCGTCCCCCGGCTTCCTGCAGGGCACCTCCGTGATCGGCTCCGGTCTCGTCTCCCTGAAGACGCTTGCGCTGCCCTATGAGACGCTGGGCGATGCCACGAAGATCATCGGCTCGGGCCCCTTCGTCGTTGCCAGCGAGACGCTTGGGCGTGAACTCACGCTGAAAGCACGTCCCGACTACAATTGGGGACCGGCCAAACTCGAGCACCAGGGCCGCGCCTATCTCGACGAGATCAAATATCTCGTCACCCCCGAAGACAGCGTACGCATTGGCGCGTTGGTGGCAGGGCAGGCCGATGTCATTCGCCAGATCCAGGCTTATGACGAAAAGCAGGTCGAGGATGAAGGATATCTCATCTACGCACCCTCGACCCGCGGTGTGAACAACAGCGTCGTCTTCCGTCCCGACAATCCGCTTGTCGCCGATGTCCGCGTTCGCCGCGCGCTGCTGCAGGCCACCAATACGGATGAGATCGTTGCGACACTGTTCTCGACCAATTACCCGAAGGCGACATCGATCATCGCCAAGACGGCGCTCGGCTATATCGACCTCTCGCCGAAGCTTTCCTACGACCTTGCGAAGGCCAAGCAGCTGCTTGACGAGGCGGGCTGGAAGCTCGGTGCGAACGGCCGGCGACAAAAGGATGGCCAGACGCTGGAACTGTCGGCCTACGAGTCCCTGCCTCAGCCGCAGAACAAGGAGACGTTGCAGCTGGTCGCGCAGCAATGGGAAAAGGTCGGCGTGAAGCTCAATGTTCTCACCGCCGACTCGGGCAGCGCAACGGTGAACAATCTCGATCCCGCCAAAGCGCCAGTTTCGCCGGCCATGGTCGGTCGCGCCGATCCCGACGTGATCAAGAGCCAGTATTACCCGACGAACCGCAACGTCCTCCTGCAGAAGGGCGGAAACAGCGACAAGGTGCAGTCCTTCGCCGACGAGCGGCTGAATGCACTCCTGGATCAGCTTGCCTCCGAGCCGGACCGCACCGAGCGTCTCGCGGTTGCAGGCGAGGTCCAGAACTACGTGGTCGATCAGGCCTACGCCATTCCGATCTTCGAGGAGCCCCAGGCCTTCGCAGCCGCTCCTTACGTGAAGGGCGTGTCCTTCGAAGCCGTCGGTCGTCCCAGCTTCTACAGCACTTGGCTGGCGCCCCGCCGCTAAGGACCGCGTAGAGCCGGCCGGGCATCGCAGAAACGATATCCGGCCGGCCCTCGTCGAACCTCTCGATGATCGGACAGGGATCTCCCATGCCGCGCTACATGATTGGAAGGATCGGGCAGGCGGCCCTCGTGCTCTGGGCCGCGTTCACCGTGTCATTCATCCTGCTGCAGGCCCTGCCGGGCGATGCCATTCTCATCAAGTTCCTCAATCCCGAACTCGGCTTGGGACCTGAACAGATCGCGGATATCCGCGCATCCTATGCGGCGGACAGCCCGCTCTGGGTGCAGTATTTTCATACCGTCGCGAATTTCCTCACCGGACATTTCGGCTATTCCATTCATGCGGGCGTCCCCGTCGGCGATCTGATACTGGCCAACCTGCCACCGACCCTGTGGCTTGCAACACTGGGCTTTCTGCTGTCGGTTGTCGTCGCGATCAGCCTCGCCGCTCTCTCGGCATTGTCGCCCTTCTCGTGGCTGCGCTCGTTCATTCAGTCGATTCCGTCACTCTTCATCTCCACACCCGTGTTCTGGCTGGGGATCCTTCTGATCCAGATCTTCTCGTTTCAGCTGAAACTCATTCCGGTGATCAATCCTGGCCCCTGGCAGGCCCTGATCCTTCCCGTTCTGACACTGGCTGTTCCGATCTCGGCGCCGCTCGCCCAGATCCTGATGCGCAACATCGATCATGTGCTGACGGAACCGTTCGTCGCCGTCGCCCGCGCCAAGGGCGCTTCCCATCGCTGGGTGTTGTGGAAGCATGTGGCGAAGAATGCCGTTCTGCCGACCCTCACCATTGCCGGCATCCTCTTCGGCGAGCTTCTGGCTGGCGCGGTGGTCACGGAAGCGGTGTTCGGCCTCAATGGCCTCGGCGGGCTGACCCAGCGCTCCGTCAACGATCAGGATATCGCGGTGCTTCAGGCGATCGTCGTGTTCTCGGCGGCGGCCTTCGTGCTCATCAATCTCACGGTGGACCTGCTCTACCCCGTTTTCGATCCTCGCCTCAGAGTGAGACAAGGAGCTCTCGCATGACCGGCCTCAACACGATCGGACGCAGCCTGCTGCGCGACGATGCGGATATTCTCAAGAGCTCATCTCCCGGATCGAGGCGCGTTTCCTCGGGTGTGGATTGGCTGAAGGCTATCAGAGGCATTCAGCCTGGCCTGATGTTGTCCTGGTTCGTCATGGCTGTCGTCGTGCTCTGGGCCCTGTTCCCGCAATGGTTCACCAGCTACAGCGCCACCGTCGGGGTTGCGCGCCAGCAGCTTCGTGCGCCGAGTGCCGAGCATTGGCTCGGCACGGATGCGCTCGGACGTGACCTTCTGGCTCGCATCATCTATGGCGCAGGCAATTCGCTCTCGGGAGCCTTCGTTGCGGTCGGCGTCGGCCTCGTGGTCGGCACCACGCTCGGCATCGTTGCGGGGTCGGCGCGCGGCAGGATCGATGGGGCCATCATGCGCGGTGTCGATGTGCTGCTGTCGATCCCTCAGCTTCTCCTGTCGCTCAGCATCGTCATCCTCCTTGGGTTTGGAATCCTCAATGCCGCTATCGCGGTCGGCGTGACCTCGATCGCCAGTTTCGCGCGGCTTGGCCGCTCTGAGGTGGTGAGGGTGCGCGCCAGCGATTATGTGGAAGCGGCCTTCGGCAGCGGTGGGACGTTCGGCCGGGTCCTGCTGCGCCACATTCTGCCGAACTCTCTCACGTCCGTTATCGCGTTCGCAGCCCTGCAGCTCGGCTGGGCCATTCTGACCATCTCCACGCTGGGCTTTCTCGGATACGGCGCGCCCCCGCCGACGCCGGAATGGGGCCTGCTGATCGCCGAGGGGCGGAATTACATCGCGCGGGCGTGGTGGCTGACGACCGTTCCCGGCGTCGTGGTGATCCTCGTCGTCCTGTCGGCGAACCGCATCAGCCAGTCCTTCGGAAGGGCCAAAGCATGACCACGGCGATCAACATCAGGCCTGCGCCTGCGGACGTCTCGAAATTGCCCGTTCTCGAGATCAGCAATCTCGCCGTGGGCTATCGCGGCAGCGACGGGTTTCAGCGTGTCGTCCACGAGGTTTCTCTCCTGGTGCGGCCGGGCGAAGTCGTGGCCCTCGTCGGCGAGTCGGGCTCCGGAAAGACCACGACCGCGCAGGCGGTGATCGGACTTCTGGCAGAGAATGGCCGCTTGGAGACTGGCGCTGTCCGGCTCAACGGCACTGACGTTGCGGGCTGGTCGCAGAGGCAGCTCGACACCATCCGCGGCAGCAAGATCAGCCTGATCCCGCAGGATCCGACGAGTTCGCTCAACCCGGTCAAGACCATCGGCGCCCAGGTCGCCGAAGTGCTTCAGATCCACCGGCAGGGCAGCAGGGCGGAAATCGAAGCCCGCGTGATCGAACTTCTGGCGCGCGTCGGCCTCTCCCAGCCGGAGCTGCGCGCCAAACAATTTCCGCACGAATTGTCGGGCGGCATGCGACAGCGCGTCTTGATCGCTATCGCGATTGCCCTGCGTCCGGCGCTGATCATCGCCGACGAGCCCACCAGCGCGCTCGACGTGACGGTGCAGAAGCGCATCCTCGATCTGATCGATGAGCTGCGCCGCGAATACGGCACGGCCGTTCTGCTGGTGACGCACGACCTGGGTGTCGCGGCCGACCGGGCCAATCACATCGTGGTGCTGAAAGGCGGGCGCGTTCAGGAGCAGGGACCGACCGCCGAGGTCCTGGCCTCCCCACGCAGCGAGTATACGCGCAAGCTCCTGGCCGATGCTCCCTCTCTCGGCAGGGCTCGTGCCGTTCCCGGGAACAGATCCTCGCGCGTTGGCGGGAGCGACGATGCCATTGTTGTCGAGAGCCTCGTGCAGGATTTCTCCATCGGAGGCCGCCGGGAGGGGTTCCGTGCAGTGGATGGCGTTTCCTTCACTGTGCAGAGGGGAACGACACACGCCATCGTCGGCGAATCCGGCTCAGGCAAGACGACGACCGCGCGCAGCATCGTCGGCTTTCAGAAGCCCACATCGGGGCGAATCCTCGTCGACGGCATCGATGTCACCACGCTGCGCGGGGAAAAACTGCGCCAGTTCCGCAAGACGATTCAGCTCGTCTATCAGAACCCCTTCGTCTCGCTCGATCCGCGGCAAACCATTTTCCAGATCGTCGAGGAGCCGCTTCTGAACTTCGATCCTCTGCCGCGAGAGGATCGGGCGAAGAAGGTCCATGCGATTCTGGAGCGCGTCGGTCTCCCTCAATCGGTTCTGGGTCGCAAGCCACGCGCCCTTTCCGGAGGGCAGCGGCAGCGTGTCGCCATCGCCCGCGCGCTGGTGCTCGATCCGCAGGTGCTGGTGCTGGACGAGGCCGTCTCGGCTCTCGACGTCACGGTGCAGGCGCAGATCCTGGCGCTTCTCGACGAACTCCAACAGGCCTTTGGGCTGACCTATCTCTTCATCTCCCACGACCTCGCGGTGGTTCGCCAGATCTCGGATACGGTCTCGGTCCTCCACAATGGCCGTCAGGTCGACGGCGGTCCTGTCGAGGATGTGTTCCTGCGCCCGGGCAGCCCCTACACGCGCGAACTCATCAGCGCGATCCCCGGACAACGCGGCACCAGCCAGCACTAATTGCAAAGATCAAGCGGAGCAAACCGATGGCAATTTCCTCGCAACCCAAAAGGCTCGGCTTCTTCACCCGTCTGCTGGATGAGGCGAGTGCAGGCGAGCGTTATCGCCTCGCGTCCGAGCAGATCATCCATGCGGAGCGGCACGGATTCGACTCGGCCTGGGTTGCCCAGCACCATTTCCATGAGGCGGAAGGCGGGCTTCCTTCGCCTCTTGTCTTCCTGTCCCATGTGGCGGCGCGGACCTCGAACATACGCCTCGGCACGGGCATCATCACCCTGCCGCTCGAAAACCCCGTTCGAGTGGCGGAAGATGCGGTCGTGCTGGATCTTTTGTCCGCCGGCCGCCTCGAGGTCGGCGTCGGGACCGGCGGTACACCCTCGTCCTTCACGGCCTTCGGCCTGGACAGCGCCAGCCGCTCCGAAATCTATGAGCGGCATCTCGCTATTCTGCGGAACGCCTGGAGCGGCGGGCGCTTCGAGGGCGGGGATTCTCTCTATCCGGCCGCGCCGGACCTCAATGATCGCGTCTGGCAGGCGACCTTCTCCGTCGGGGGCGGGATTCGCGCCGGCAAGGCCGGCGACGGCCTCATGCTCTCCCGCACGCAGCCGCGACCGAAGGATACGCCGCACGCGTCGCTCGCTGACATTCAGCACCCCATCATCGATGCCTATCTTGAGGCGCTGCCGGAGGGCCGGGAGCCTCGCGTCGTCGCGTCGCGTTCGCTGTTCGTCGCGGACAGCAGGGAGGAGGCCCTGCGCCTCGCAGAGAAGGGATTGCGTCGCGTCGTGGCCGATTTCGCGGCCAAGGGGCACGTGATCCCTGGCGACACCCTGATGGACATCATTGCCGCTCTCGACACGCATGTGGGCACGCCCCAGGACGTGATCGAAAGTCTCAACCGGGACACCACACTGCCAATGGTGACGGATCTCGTGTTTCAGGTCCATTCGGTCGACCCGCCGCACGAATACATCCTGCGGTCGATTGAACTGATCGCGAGCGAGGTCGCTCCGGCTCTCGGCTGGCAGAAGCCTGCAGCCAAACCTGAAAAGCGCGTTGCCCTCGTGCGTTGACCCAACCACGCCAACAACCGGAATGTGAGAAGACCATGAGCACAATCATATCGGATGTGATCGATCATCTTGCCGGAATCCAGCCGGGTTCCAGCCTCGACACGTTGCGCGATCAGCGGCCGCAGGCCCGGGAGAACGCGCAGAAGAGCTTTCTGGCGCTGTTCGAGCCGGAGTTCCCCGGCAATGTCACGGCTATCGAGCGTTATGCCATCGCCACGTTCGTGGCAGGTCTGCATCGGCAATCCCATGTGACCGAGTTCTATGCGGCGTCCTTGCAAAAGCTCGGACATCCCAGGCTTACCGATGCCATCCGGGCGGAGACTGCCCGAGGTTCCGTGGCAGGCCCTTACGGTCGCTATCCGCAAGGCCCTCTCACGGTCGAGGATGAGGAGGGACTGGATTACCAAGTCTCTGCGGACAACAAGGAGCGTCTCGGATCCCGGCTCATTGCCGGCCTGCAGCATGCCCATCTGCTCGTCTTCCATCCCCGTGACGCAAGCCCGGCCGCTCTGCAGAGACTGCTCGATGCCGGCTGGTCGACAACGGATGTGGTGACCCTGTCGCAACTCGTCGCCTTCCTGTCCTTCCAGATTCGCGTCGTCGCAGGGCTGCGCGCCCTGGCGGATGCGTCTGCTGTCGAGAGCGCCGACATCGATCACACGCAGATCTTTACGGGCGTCCTCGCGTCTGGCGCCGTTTGAGAAGGAACAATTCCATGACCGAGACAAACCTGTCGTATCCGGAAAACCGGGAACCCACTGTATTTACGCAGGAGGAATTGGGCTGGTTGCCCTGGCTGGAACCATTTCCTGCGGAACAGCTGACCGAGAGGCACTGGGCTGGCCTCGTCGACGCGTCGCGCGCCAAGTCGCCATACTTCCTTCTGCTCGCCCGCGATCCGGATGTTCTGCAGGCCAGAACGAAGACCGACAAGGATATCTTCTATAACACGAGCAATGGCCTTCCCCGGGCCGAGCGCGAGCTCGCAGCGACGACCACCTCGCGCTCCAATGGTTGCATCTTCTGCGCTTCCGTCCATTCCCGGTTCGCCACGCAATATTCGAAACGGGGTGCCGATGTCCAGCGCCTGCTCGACGAGGGCACTGATGTGGATATCGACCGTCGTTGGAATGCCATCATTGCAGCGTCGGTGGCATTGACCGATACGCCAATCGCGTTTGGTGACAGGCAGGTCAATGAGTTGCGCGCGGCTGGACTCAGCAGTTTAGAGATTGTCGACATCATCAATGGCGCAGCATTTTTCAATTGGGCCAACAGACTGATGCTATCTCTCGGCGAACCAACACCGCCGGCCAAGCCGTAGGTGAAGTTGGATCCATGGTGTGACTAGTCTGGTGCCGCGAAGGAATGGCAGCCTTTGGCACGTCCCTGAAACACGTTGAATGTCCATTCGCGCAGGGGGCACCAGACATTATTGATCGGCCGCATTTCATATCACGGCTCGTGCAGCCTCGCCTGCCGCCGTCCGAGCCAGTCGGGCCGCAACAAGTCTAAGTTGACAAAGATCGCACCAACCGCAGCCATCAGCGCCAGAGCGCCCCAGGTGAGGGCGTAAACCAGGTGATTGTTGGAGAAAGAGATCACTGTCAGTCCGGCTACGGGCAGGTCGCGTTCCTCAGACTCACGCTCTGCGTCGATGAAGTAAGGCGCGACCTTCTCCAGGCCACGTGACGCGGTGATCGCGGCTATGTCGCGAGAGAACCAGCGGTCGGACGTAGGGTCGTTCGCGCGCAGAAAGGCGCCGCCCGGCTCGGACATGCGCAGCAGGCCCGTCACGGTGACTGGTCCCGTACTCCGAGGCTGCCAGGAGACAGGGTCGCGCTGGGTCGCGGGAACGAAGCCGCGGTTGACGAGGATTGTCGTTCCGTCATCCCGGGCCAGGGGTGTCATGACCCAATATCCGCCGCCCAATTCCGTTACGGCCTGGACGAGCGCCGAGCGATCCTCGAGCCACTTGCCCGTCACAAACACGCGCCGGTACTCCTCCGCAGCGGCCGACACTTGCGCCCAGCTTTCCGGTCTTGGCGCAGGCGTTGCGACCGCGTGGACCCGCGCCTCCACACGAGCGATCAGGTCGAGCTTATGGGCGCGGCGATGGACCTGCCAGACGGTGAGCGCAGCGAGACAGGCTACAAGCAGAACCGCCACGATGTCGAAGGCAACCAGCGTCGCGATGCCTTTACCCGTCAGGGCCTTTGCAACGCCTCCTGTGGCGACATCGGCATCATGTTCTGATCCATGTGATACATGACCCATATGGAGCCAACCAGCGTGATGACAACGAGAGTAAGCGTGAACAGTAGCGCGAGGAAGGTCCAGCCGCCTTCAGACTTCGTGTTCATATGCAGAAAGTAGATCATGTGAACCACGATCTGCACCGCCGCCAGCGCCATGATGACAATGCTGGTCAAGAGCGTGTCGTTCAGGACGTTGGCCATCACAAGCCAGAACGGAATCGCCGTGAGGATGACCGACAGGACGAAGCCGATCATGTAGCTTCTGAACGTGCCCTGTGCGTCATGAGAATGATCCCCGTGCACCTCACCGGGACTTTGCGGTTTCCCGGCGAGCCCGGGCTCGGTGACCTGGCTCATCGCATGGCCCCCATCAGGTAAACGAAGGTGAAGACGCCGATCCAGACGACGTCAAGGAAGTGCCAGAACATGGAGAGACACATGAGACGGCGCTGGTTCGCCACGATCAGCCCGCGTTGGCGCACCTGCACCATCAGCGTCACGAGCCAGATGATGCCGAACGTGACATGCAGCCCGTGCGTCCCCACCAGCGCGAAGAAGGAGGACAGGAACGCGCTGCGCTGGGGGGTAGCGCCTTCACGGATCAGATGGGAGAATTCGTAGAGCTCGATCGCGATAAAGGCCGCTCCGAACAAGCCGGTGACCGCCAGCCAGGAAAGGGTCGGCCTGATCCGATCCCTCTGCATCTCCAGCATGGCAAAGCCATAGGTAATCGAGGACAGGAGCAGGAATCCCGTATTGACGGCAACGAGCCGCAGGTCGAACAGATCCGCTCCCGACGGGCCCGCCGCATAGTTGCGGCCGAGCACGCCGAACGTTGCGAACAGGGCCGCGAAGATGAGGCAGTCGCTCATCAGATAGAGCCAGAAGCCGAACAGCGTCCCCCCATCACCGTGGGCGTGCCCTTCCTCGTCGTAGAAGACAGGCGCCGTAGCGCCAGGCGGAGGAGTCGTTTCGTGCATCGCCTCAAGCTCCTCCTGCGAGTTCCACCGTTCTTTGGTTTTCAATCCGGACGACATCCTCGGCCGGGATGTAATAGTCTCGGTCGTAGTTGAACGTATGGATGATGGCGACCGCGAGGAGGCCGACGAACGACAGGGCGGCCAGCCACCAGATGTACCAGACCAGGGCAAAGCCGAGCACGGTGCTGAGCACGGCCAAGATGACGCCCGTGCCTGTGTTCCTGGGCATGTGAATCGGCCTGAAGCCTTCCATCGGACGATCGTGGCCGCGCTTCTTCATGTCCCACCACGCGTCGAGATCGTGGACCACCGGCATGAAGGCGAAGTTATAGGGTGGGGGCGGCGAAGTGGTCGACCATTCAAGAGTCCGACCGCCCCAAGGATCGCCGGTGAGGTCGCGCAACTGCTCGCGTTTGAAGAAGCTGACGACGAGCTGGATCACGAAGGCCAGGATGCCGGCCATGATGATGAAGGCGCCGATCACAGCGATCGTCAGGTAGGGCTGGACGGCCGGGTCCGCGAAATGCTGCGTCCGGCGCGTCACGCCCATGAGGCCGAGAATGTAGATCGGCGTGAACGTGACCCAGAAGCCGACCAGCCAGCACCAGAACGACGCCTTTCCCCAGAACGGATCGAGTTTGTAGCCGAAAGCCTTGGGGAACCAGTACTGAACACCTGCGAGAAGCCCGAACACCACGCCGCCGATGATGACGTTGTGGAAATGCGCGACTAGGAACAAGCTGTTGTGCAGCACGAAATCTGCGGGCGGCACCGCGAGCAGCACGCCGGTCAACCCGCCGAGCACGAAGGTTGGGATGAAGCCCATCACCCAGATCATCGGCGTCTCGAACCGGATCTTCCCGCGGTACATGGTGAACAGCCAGTTGAATACCTTCGCGCCCGTCGGGATCGAGATGATCATCGTCGTGATGCCGAAAAAGGCGTTGACGTTGGCGCCCGATCCCATCGTGAAGAAGTGATGAAGCCAAGTCAGCCATGACACGAGGGCGATGACCGCTGTCGCGTAAACCATAGACGTGTAGCCGAACAGCCGTTTGCTACAGAAGGTCGACACGACCTCCGAATAGATGCCGAAGGCGGGCAGGACGAGCACATAAACCTCCGGATGGCCCCAGATCCAGATGAGGTTCATGTACAGCATCGAGTTGCCGCCGAAATCGTTCGTGAAGAACCGCGTTCCTACGTAACGGTCGAGTGCGAGGAGCGCCAAGGTGGCGGTCAGGACCGGGAAGATCGTGACGATGATGGCGTTGCTGGCAAGGGTCGTCCAGGTAAAGACCGGCAGCTTCATCATCGTCATGCCAGGGGCGCGCATCTTCACGATGGTCGCGATCAGGTTGATGCCGGACAAAGTCGTACCGACGCCCGCGACCTGGAGCCCCCAGATGTAGTAGTCGACCCCGACGCCGGGACTGTAGGCCGCCCCCGACAGCGGGGGGTAAGCGAGCCAGGTGGCCCGCGAATACTCCCCCACGAACAGGGACATCATCGTGAGGACGGCGCCTCCCACCGTCATCCAGAAGCTGAAATTGTTCAGGAAGGGGAAGGCCACGTCACGCGCGCCGATCTGCAGCGGCATGATGTAGTTCATGACGCCGGTCACGAAAGGCATGGCCATGAAGAAGATCATGATCGTGCCGTGGGCGGTGAAGATCTGGTCGTAGTGGTGCGGCGGCAGGTAACCCTCCGATGCGCCGACCGCCAGAGCCTTCTGCGTGATCATCATGATCGCGTCGGCGAAGCCGCGCAGCAGCATCACGACGGCGAGGATGATGTACATGATGCCGATCTTCTTGTGATCGACGCTCGTGAACCATTCCCGCCACAGGTATCCCCACTGGCCGTACCAGGTGACGGCTGCGAGCAGGGCCAAGCCGACCACGGCCACGACAAGGAATGTCACGACCAGGATGGGCTCATGATAGGGAATGGCTTCGAGCGATAGGCGCCCGAAGAGGATTTGGCTGAGATCTGAGTTCGAGAACATCGGCGCTCGTCCGGATCAGTGTTGGTGGGTGCCGGTGGGCGGATTGTTCAGTTGGGCAGGCGCCGGGCCATCGCCGGTGGCAGGCGGGACGTTGCCCTGCCCTTGGCCGCCCTGCTCCCTGTCGCGCGGGATCAGACCTTCCGGCTCTTCGGGGCTCCTGGGCGGACGACCCGAGGCAGGGAAGGTGGCACCGGACGGTTCGTCGCCCTCCTGGACCCGGCGGCTGTCGTATTCAAGCCGTTGACGGTTCACCTCGCTGTCCTCGGCTGCGCCGCCCATCCTGTCGATGTGGTGCATTTCGTGCACGCACATCCGGCCCGGCATGACACACAAGCCGAGAATCGCGTCGTAGAGGCCGCTCTCCACAGACCCAAAGAAGCGAACCGGCTCCGCCTCGCTCGGCTTTTCGAGCTGGAGATAGGCTTCGCGGTCGAGGGGCGTTCCGGCAGCCTTCGCTCTCGCCACCCACCCGTCGAAGTCCTGCGGCGTGAGGCTTCGGAAGCCGAAGTTCATGCGGGAGAAGCCCGATCCGCTGTAGTGTCCCGAGATGCCGGTAAAGTCACCCTCTTCGTTCATGACGGCATGGAGCCTGGTCTCCATGCCCGGCATGGCGTAGATCATGCCCGCGAGGGCGGGAACGTAGAACGTATTCCACACGGAGGAGGACGTGATCTGGAAAGAGATCGGAACGTTCTCAGGCGCGGCCATCTCGTTCACGCTCGCGACGCCGTGCTCAGGGTAGATAAACAGCCATTTCCAGTCGAGTGCGACGACCTGGACGGTCAAGGGCTTGACGTCGGCAGGCACCGGCTTGTTGGGGGTGAGCCGAGAGAGCGGCCTGAAGGGATCGAGCGTGTGCGTGCCGATCCAGGTCATGGCGCCCAGGGCGATGATGATGAGTAGGGGCACAGTCCAGATGACCACTTCGAGCTGGGTCGAATGGTGAAAGTCGGGGTCATAGGTCGCGTCTATGTTCGACGCGCGGTAGCGCCACGCGAATAGGAACGTGAGCGCGATCACCGGAACGATCACAAGCAGCATGAGCGCGGTGGATGCGATGATGAGGTTGCGCTGCTGGACCGCGACGTCGCCGGAGGGGCTCATGACGACCATGTCGCACCCGGCGAGCAGCACCGAGGCAGCGATCAGCGCCAAGCCGCGAAGGGATTTGCGCTTCAAGGACCCGCCCGGGTGGCGATACGCATTCTGACGGATTGGATGCATCGACTTTCGCATGGATCAAACCTGCCGGATTTCCGAGCGGGACAGGCTGAGCGCCACCAGGGTGGTGACTGCTCCCGACAGCAGATACAGACCTACGCAGGCGAGGCCGTAACGAGCTGACAGGAACAGAACAATCAGTGGAGCGAAGCCAGCGCCGAGCAGCCAGGCGAGGTCGTTGGTGAGGGCCGCACCGGTATAGCGGTAACGTTGATTGAGCTGCGACGTGACCGCGCCGGATGACTGACTGTAGGACAGGCCAAGCAACAAGAAACCGGCATTGACGTAGATTGTCTGACCGATCGCATTTTCCTCGACGATCAACGGAGCGATGGTACTGCAGATCGCGAAAACAGCGATCAAGCCTGCCGAGATCATGAGAAGCATGCGGCGGCCGATCTGGTCGGCAATCAGGCCCGAGGCCACGACCGCTCCCGCGCAGATGACGGCGCCGGAGCATTGCACCATGAGGAACTCACCCGCCGACCGCTGAGTGAACAAGGTGATCCAGCTGATGGGAAAGACGGTTACGAGATGGAACAACGCGAAACTCGCCAGCGGAATCAGGGCCCCAATCAGGAGAACGCCTGCGTAATTCCGGATCAGCGGGATGATGGGCGAGGGTTCGAGCCGCCGCCGTTCGAGAAGGCGCGAAAACTCCTCGGTGGCGACGAGACGCAACCGCGAGAACAAGGCTACGACGTTAACGGCAAAGGCGCAGAAGAAGGGATATCGCCAGCCCCAGTCCAGAAAATCGGCCTCTGATAAGTTGAGCAGGAAGAACGAGAACAGCACGCCGGCCACCATGAAGCCGAGCGGCGCACCGAGTTGCGGGATGGCGGCGTAGAAACCGCGGCGCTCAATGGGCGCGTTGAGGGCGAGAAGTGAGGCGAGCCCATCCCATGCTCCACCCAGAGCTAGGCCCTGTCCGATCCGCAGGATGCCGAGGAGGTACAGGGACCAGGCGCCGATTTGTGCATAGCCGGGCAGGAAAGAGATCGCCATGGTGGAGAAGCCAAGCAGGAAAAGCGCGATGGTCAGCTTGACGCCACGGCCGTGCCGACGGTCGATCGCCATGAAGATAATCGATCCGATCGGCCGGGCGATAAAGGCAAGCGAGAACATGGCGAACGAGTAAAGCGTTGCCGTCACGGGTTCCGCAAAGGGAAAGAACACCTTGGGGAAGACCACCACTGACGCGATGGCGAAAACGAAGAAGTCGAAATACTCAGCCGCTCGGCCAATGATGACCCCAATGGCGATCTCACTTGGCGCGACCTTGTGGTCGGTGGACACCAGACGGGCGTCGCGCTCGAGCGGTGTGGAGGAGGGCTGCGGTCCTTCAACCTGATCCATCGTCATCTGGGCGATCGCCTCCAGTGAGAATAGTTCAGCTCAGTCGGCAGATCGGGTTCAGGCCCATGACGGCCTGTCCTCAGCTACCCGGTCTGAGGTTTTGCTGCCGTAATTCAGGTTCAACTTGACCGCAGGTTTTAGGGTCGATGGTCGGTTCAGCAAGCCGGTGTCCGAGCATTTTGGTGTGCGACAGGTATTTCGGATGTCGGAGCAGGAGCTGATGTGATGGCCGGCGCAGTCGCGGCAGAGCGACACCACCCTCACGGATTGTGTTTCAAAGATACAGAGCCCGGCTCGAGAACATTTTGGGAGCCACAGACCGGCCACTGTCACCGCCGCTTCAATGATGCTGTGCCATGCCGGATGTCCTCCGGCCCGGCCGTTTCCTGCGCTCGCGTCATTACACGAGCCTCGTCTGGTACCTCATCAGGCCAAGCCCTTAGATGGTGCGGCAGGATACGTAACTATATCCGTGCCGTCGTCCATGCGCCCGGGCTTTCCTTCGTAGGCCTACCTTGAGCCGACGGACCGGCCAATCGTCCAATGCTTGCGAACGTCCGGATTTGGCACGCCTGAGACCTATGCTTGAGGGCAGCAATCCTGCCTGAACCAAGCATTCTGAGGAGTCGACGAACTTATCTGTCTGACCCGAGTAGACGTTCCAGCTTGGTGACTTGGCCAGAGGAGGCCTCTCTCATCTCGACCAAGGCACGTTGTACAGCAAGAAGGATCTCACCCAAGACTACCGAGTGCCGCGAGTTTGATCGAGTCTGCAACGAACTCATAGCGGTCCGTGAGAATTCCGGTTGCGACCCTGATGTGGTTGGTTGGCCGTACCGAGCATTTCATGCCGGGAAGCACCGCGATCCCGCGGGCCGCCAAGGTGACGAGGGCGTATTGCTCGGATTCCACGGGGACCCAGATGCACAGCCCTTCTCCCGGCGGGATGTCGATGCTGCGCTCGCGCAGCCGATCGGTGAGCGCCATCTGGCGCTCCGCGTAAATGCCGCGCGCGTGAGCGACCATGTGCATGCTCCCGGCGTCGTTCAGGAGCCATGCTGTCGTGGCTTGCAGCAGCCGGCTCGTCCAGCCGGAGCTGAAGCTGCGATAGGACTGGATCTGCTTGGCGACGGTGACTGAACTCGACAGGACTGCGAGGCGAAGGTCCGGGCCGAGCGATTTCGAGAACGACAGGATGTGGACGACCCGCTTCGGAAAACGGTCGCCCATGCTGACCGGGGGCAGCGGAGACACATCGCCCACGCCGTCGTCCTCGATGATGTAGCAGTCGCTTCCCTCCAGGGCTTCTGCGAGGTCCGCCAATCTCTCCCGTGTTACCGCGCGGCCGGTGACGGAATGGGTGCGCGGCTGATAGATGAAGGCCGTCGGATTTTTCTGCAGCGCTTTCGCGAGCGAGGAGGGAAGCGGTCCCTCCGCATCGCATTCGACCGGGATGATCTCGGCCCCGAGATCCTCGATGATGTCGAGGATGCGCATGGCGGTCGGATCCTCGATGGCGATGGATGCGCCTGGCATCACGAGGGCGTGCAGCGTCGAATAGACGGCGTTGTAGCCGCCGTTGGTGGCGAGGAAGGTTTCCGGTCGGTAGGGCCAGCGCGGCTCCACGGCCGCTCGCAGTTCGGGAAGGATCGGCGTGCGCTCGTAGCTGTTGAGGTTCTCCGCCTGCGCGGCATGCATCAGCGCCTGCGTGAGGGGCGGCAGCAGGTCGTGATCGGGCACCGCCATGGTCAGATCGAGCACCCCTTCGCCGAAATGCCCGACGCTTCCCATGCGGGCTGGACGCGGCGTGACCGTGTTGCCGAAGACATAGGTACCGGTGCGGCCGCGCCCGGTGATCATCTTCTGGCGGCGCAACTCGCTCCAGGCCTCGGAGACGGTCGCGGGACTGACGCCGAGCTTGTAGGCGAGGTCGCGCACCGTCGGCAGGCGCATGCCGATCGGCAGCGCCCCGGAGCGGATGAGGGCGCTCGTCTCCACTGCGATGCCGCGCGCCGTGCGCTCCTTCAGCCGTTCGGCAAGCCAGTCGGTATCGGGCACGTGATCCATGTGGTTCGTCTTTTTATGTTCAGTAACATAATAATCATTGATCAGGCGAGTTGAACATTTAATTTTCGTTCCAGGCAAACATTTGTCCGGCGGAGACGTTCTGCTGGCGAACGGCTGGAGAATGCTGTGAAGATCACTGTCCGTCTGGCTCTGCGCGATTGGGACTACATGACGCCGCTGGTGCTGGGCGATGTCCGGTCCGAGCGCCTCGATGTGCGAGTGGATCGGGTCGCTACCCTGCCGGAGGATTTCGCCAACGATCCACGATATGATGCGAGCGAGATCTCCTTCAGTCGCTACACGACCGGGCGTGCTCGCGGCGACACGGCTGTCTTCGGCGTGCCGAACTTCCTCATGCGTGGGTTCCGCCATCGCTGCATCATAACTGCCCGCACCAGCCCGCTGACGCGGTTGGAGGAGCTCAAAGGTGGGCGCATCGGCGTCACCGGTTGGCAGGACTCGGGTAATACCTGGACGCGGACGGCCCTTGCACATGCTGGCGTCGGAATCGAGGACGTGCGCTGGTACGCGGGCCGCCTCTCGGAGGCGCATCCCATCGTCGACCGGCTCGGCCCCTACGCGCGGCCCGGCAGGATCGAGGCGGTGCCGGGCGAACGGCCCATGCTCGACCTTCTGGAGAGCGGCGAACTCGACGCGGTCTTTACGCCGTTCATGCCGCCTGGTTTCTTCAATCGTGGCTCGAAATTCCGCCACCTTCTGACGGACCTGCACGGAGCGGAACTCGCATACTTCAATGCCGTTGGTTACATTCCCGGCATCCACATTCTCGGTATCAAGGTCGCGCTCGCAGCAGAGCATCCCTGGCTGCCGCAGGAGCTGAGCGACCTCCTCGACGAGTCTCAGCGCGTGTGGCTGGAAAAGCGCCGCAAATACGCGGACACGACACCGTGGATCATCGAAGAATTCGGCCGCTGTGGACGTGATCTGTCGACCGGCTGGAACGTCAGCGGCTTGGAGGCCAACCGCAAGATGATTGCCGATTTTCTCTCCGAGGTTCGCAGCCAGGGCCTCGCTGATACCGATCTGACGCCGGATGATTTATTTCCGGCCATTCCTCATCTCGTAGGAGAACCCGCATGAAAATCGCCCTAGGTCAGTTCGCCGTCAGCCGCGAATGGCAGGACAATGCCGCGACCTGCGTGCGGCTCATGAAACAGGCGGAGGCCGGCAGGACCGATCTTCTTGTCCTGCCCGAGGGCATTCTGGCGCGTGATATCGCCGATCCCGACATCGTGCTGAAGACCGCACAACCGCTTGACGGTCCGTTCATGACGCAGGTGCTGGAAGCCAGCCGCGGCTCGAACCTCACAATGATGACCTGCATTCACGTACCGTCCGGCGCAGGGCGCGTCTTCAATGTGCTCGTCACCGTGCGCAACGGGGAAATCGTTTCTCAGTACCGCAAGCTGCATCTCTATGATGCCTTCTCGGCCAAGGAATCGACCAATGTTCAGCCAGGCGAGGAGATTCCGGAAATCATCGAGATCGCTGGTCTCAAGGTCGGCATGATGACCTGCTACGATCTGCGCTTCCCCGAGTTGGCGCGCCGCCTCGCCGTGGACGGTGCCGACGTGATCGTGCTGCCGGCGGCCTGGGTGCGTGGGCTCGGCAAGGAAGCGCACTGGGAAGTGCTGGTGACGGCGCGCGCGCTCGAGAACACCTGTTACGTCGTGGCCGTCGGCGAATGTGGTGAGCGCAATATCGGCGCGAGCATGGTGGTAGATCCGCTCGGCGTGGCAACTGTCCGCGCCGGGGAGACGCCCACGCTTCTCTTCGCTGAGATCGACCCCGCACGCATCGCTCATGCGCGCGCCGTGCTGCCAGTTCTCGCCAACCGACGTTTCGCACGGCCGGAACTTGCCCGCGCCGAGCAGTCTCAAACACAAGCTGCCTGAATCAATAAACTAGAAAGGGAACGAAGACATGAATATTCACAACATCCTGTGCGCCGCGGCGGTCGCCGTGACGATCTCTGCCCCGGCCTTCGCCCAGAGTGCGCCGACCGGCGCGATTCCCGAGCAGAAGGTCAACGAGGCACTGCGCGCCAAGCTGCCGGAAGAGATCAAGACCGCAAACAAGCTGACCTCGGTCAATAGCGGTTCATTTCCTCCCTACGAGATCGTCACCGACACCCGCTCCATGACGGGCGCCAGCGCTGAAATGACCGATGCCATTGGTCAGCTGCTTGGTGTGAAGATCGAGCATGCTACCGTCAGCGGTCTCTCGGCCCTGCTCAGCGGCATCAAGTCCGGTCGCTATCAATTCGCCATGGGCCCTGTCGGCGATTTCAAGTCCCGCCAAGAGGCGAACGACTTCGTCGACTGGGTGCAGGAATATGTCGTGTTCGCCGTTCACAAGGGCAATCCGAAGAAAATCAACTCCCTCGACGACGCCTGCGGCTCCCGTATCGCCGTGCAGGCAGGCGGCTCGGCTGAGAAGGTGATCAAGGCGCAGGCCGAGAAGTGCACGGCGGAAGGCAAGCCAACGCTTGAGGTCCAATCCTACACCGACCAGCCGACCTCGATTCTGGCGGTTCGTTCGAAGCGCGCCGACGCCTTCTTCTCCTCGCAAGCGCCGCTGACCTATTTTGTTCAGCAGTCCAACGGCGAGCTCGAACTCGCGGGCGTTGGCAAGTCCAACGGTTTTGACGACCTGTTCCAGGGTGCCGTCGCGCCGAAGGATTCGCCGCTCAGCGAAGTGCTCCTCGGTGCCATCAAGGAACTGATGAAGAACGGTACCTATGCCCAGATCATGAAGAAGTGGGGCCTCGAGAACAACATGATCGCTGAGCCCGGCATCAATCTGGCGAAGAAGTGATGGACATGACCGAGCGCACCATCAATCCTCCTATCGAACTCCGGGATGTCGCCAATGCGCATCGGCCGATTGAATGGGGCCGCTGGCTCCTCTGGCTCGTTGTGTTGATCGTAGCGGCGAACTTCGCCTGGATTGTCGCCCGGAACGAGAACTTCGGCTGGCCCATCGTGGCGGAGTGGTTCACGGCGGATTCGATCCTGAAAGGATTGTCGGTGACGCTCGGTCTCACGGTGGTGGCGATGATTATCGGCACCGCCATCGGCCTGATCCTCGCCATCGCCCGCATGTCCAACGACACGCTGTTCAGCTCGCTGGCGGGTCTGTTCATCTGGTTCTTCCGCGGCACGCCGCTGCTGGTCCAGCTGATCTTCTGGTACAATCTATCGACTCTGTTTCCCGAGATCTCGATCTCGATACCGTTCGGCCCGACCCTAGTCAGTTGGAACACCAATGACATCATTACACCGATGACGGCGGCCATCGCGGGTCTGTCGCTCAACGAGGCGGCCTATATGGCCGAGATCATCCGCGGCGGCCTGCTCTCCGTCGACAAGGGACAAGTGGAGGCGACGGATGCCTTCGGCATGACCCGCAGTCGCGCCCTGCGGCGCATCATCATCCCACAGGCGATGCGCTCCATCATTCCGCCGACCGGCAACCAGCTCATCAGCATGATCAAGGCGACGTCGCTCGTCAGCGTCATCGCCATGTCGGATCTGCTCTACTCAGTGCAGGCGGTCTACAACCGGACCTTCGAGGTCATCCCGATGCTGATGGTTGCGGTGATCTGGTATTTGGTCATCACCTCCATCCTCAATGTTGGACAGGGCTTCATCGAGCGCTACTACGCCCGTGGTGAGCGGGGTGCCTCCGACGCCAATGTCCGTACCACCATCCGAGTGGAGGAGCCGGCATGACCGCCGTTGCCAAAATGATCGTGCCAGCAGCCGGTGAGCCTCTGGTCCGAGCCCGCAATGTCCACAAGTCGTTCGGCGAGAACGAAGTTTTGAAGGGCATCGATCTCGATGTGATGCCGGGGGAGGTCGTGGTGATCCTCGGCCCCTCTGGGTCGGGCAAGTCCACCTTCCTGCGCTGCATCAACCATCTTGAAGCCATCAACCGCGGCTCGATCGAAGTTGATGACGAACAGATCGGCTATGAACTCCGGAAGGGACGGCTGCACAAGCTCTCCGACCGAGCGATTGCGGTGCAGCGCCGCAAGATCGGCATGGTGTTCCAGCAGTTCAACCTTTATCCGCACATGACGGCGCTGGAGAACATCATCGAAGCTCCGGTCGGTGTGCACAAGCAGAGCCGCCGGGAGGCTGAGGCCTATGCCATGGAGCTGCTCAGGAGGATTGGTCTCACCGATAAGGCGAACGCTTATCCGCGCCAACTTTCGGGTGGCCAGCAGCAGCGCGTCGCCATCGCCCGCGCCTTGGCAATCCGCCCGAAGCTGATGCTGTTCGACGAGCCGACCTCGGCGCTCGATCCCGAGCTCGTCGGCGAAGTCCTGGCGACGATGCGGGATCTAGCCGAGCAGGGCCTTACCATGATCGTGGTGACGCATGAGATTGGCTTCGCCCGGGAGGCCGCAGACCGCGTCGTGTTCATGGACGGGGGCGTAGTGGTCGAGCAGGGCCCACCTGAGGTGGTGCTGTCGAACCCGTCTCATCCGCGCACGCGCCTCTTCCTCAGCCGATTTATCCAGAGTCACTGACGTCTAAGCCCCTCATTCACGAAAGAGGCATGACCCCTCGAGGGCGTTGTTGATCGATCCGACATTCCTTGCCGGAATGGTCGCAAGGAGTGCCGGCTTTTGGCACGGCTAAGACGTAAGCGCTCGGTTCGCTTCGGTACTTAAGAGCGAACATTCGTCGAGCAACCGGAGCGTGAAAGTTTGATCCGGTGCAGATCTTGTGGTCGAGGTGCCAGAAGAGCCTCAGGAATGACGCGCTGCACGTCGTCCGCGTCGATGTTATCGCGCCTCGTCACGAATTGTGTGATGGGGTCGGCCAGCATCTCTTCAGCGCTGGCTGGAAGCTCGTGGACCTCATGATCTGTTCCTCTAACGCCTTATACCAGGTCCCTGAAGGTCTGACTCGTTCGTGATTTCCAGGATTGCGGTGGGTGTGATTCAACTTGGTGAGCCAAGGAGGGTTGCCATGCCGATCCCACTCCGCTCTGACTTCGATGCTT
>NZ_JBVVAK010000088.1:0-35009 GCF_055792825.1 Microvirga sp. GN3 | reverse complement strand
GTCCCGGCGCTCGCGGGCCGGTCTGCGGTCGGGATTAGCCTTACGGGCGGCGTGCTCATGGTAGGTCGACGGGGCGATCGGCAGCACACGGCAGATCGGCTCGACCCCGTAGACCTTACGATGCTCGTTGATGAACGCCTTCATGGCTTGAAGCGGCGGTCGAGCTCCGCCTGGGCAAAATACGCGCTGGCCTTGCGCAGGATCTCGTTGGCCTGGCGCAGCTCCCGCACCTCCCGTTCGAGCGCCTTGATCTTCTCCTGCTCCGCGCGCGTCGGCCCGGGGCGCAGGCCCTGGTCGCGCTCGGCCTGGCGCACCCAGTGCCGCAGCGTCTCGCGCGAGCAGCCGATCTTGGCCGCAATCGACAGGATCGCCTCATACTGCGAGGCGTACTCGTCGCGGTGCTCGAAAACCATCCGGACCGCTCGCTCGCGGACCTCTGGTGAATAGGGTGGTGTTCGCTTGGTCATGGCTCCATCCTGTCAGGAGTTGGAGCCTCCGGGAATCCCGGCGCGGTTCACGGCACGCCCGCGCTGCCCGGCTGCGTTCCGCCGCCGCTCTTGCCGAAGATCCCACCGAGAAAGCTGGTTGGCTGCTTCTGGGCAGCCGCTTCGGCAAGTTGCCTTTCGAGATCGGCGATGCGCCCCTGCGCCTGATTGAGAGCCATGTCCTGGATAAGCACGGTCTCGACGAGGCAGTAGGGCACGTCCGGCTGCTCTGCCGCTGCCTGGCGAATGAGCGATTCGGCCTCTGGATCCCTCGGCTGGCCGCCGGCTTGCTTTAGCCGATTGAGCAGCGAGGTGATCAGATCTTTCTCCTGTGGGGTCATGAGCCATTCTCCCTAATGCCACGTGCAACACGCCGGATCATCACACCGGACCGTGCTGCCCATCACTGGTGCATCGCCGAGGAGGCGCACCCGATCTCTCCGAAGCGGAAGAAGCATTCCTGGTGCTGCGCGCCATGACTTCCGAGGCGGTTGGTCGTCCCAACCAATCGTTATGGGCCCGGACCATGGTGCGTTCGGTATCTTCATGCGCATTCCGGCAATTTCCCCGTTGCTGGTGTTCGCCCGCCGCACATCTGACAGAAGCACGTACCGCCGCTTGCGCAGCCCCGCGTGCGTGATGACAGTTACATTGGTGGTTCCTCCCCGTGCGTCAGCCTGCAAGATCTGACAGGGGCAGTCATTGCAGTGACGTGCGAAGAGCCTCCATCATGAAGCGTGATGGGGATGGGGTTCCCCGATAACCGCCGAAAGGCTGATGACCCCTACCGGGCGCGGTCGCGCAGGTAGGGGCTTGCCCAGACCTCACACCTCCGAGCGCGCCCAATCACGACGGCATTGCCAAGGAGGTTCAGAATGCTCGCGACGGTTCTCGTCTTCATCGGCGGCGGCATAGGTTCAGCCCTTCGCCATGGGGCCAATCAGGCCGCCGCTCGGTTGCTTGGCTCCGGCTTTCCTTACGGAACCCTCACAGTCAATATCGTCGGCTCCTTCATCATGGGGGTGCTCGCCGGCTATTTCGCCTTCAAGGGCGAAGCGTCCCAGCCCTGGCGGCTGTTCCTGACCACCGGCATTGTCGGCGGCTTTACGACCTTTTCCACCTTCTCGCTCGATGCGGCTCTCCTGTACGAACGCGGAGATTTGGGGATGGCGGTCCTTTACGTCGCGGTCTCGGTCGGGGTGGCGCTTGCTGGCCTGTTCGCCGGGCTGTTCATCATCCGCAATCTGATCTGAGGGGGGCTGCCCATGAAAACCGCTCTCGCGTCGTGGCAGTTCTGGGCGCTTCTGTCCGCCAGCTTCGCCGCCCTGACGGCGATCTTTGCCAAGGTAGGGATTGAGAACGTCAACTCAGACTTCGCCACCTTCATCCGCACCATCGTCATTTTGCTGGCGCTCGGGGCGATCTTGCTCGCTACAGGACAGTGGCAGGCGCCCAGTTCGGTATCAGGCCGCAGCTATCTGTTCTTGATCCTCTCCGGCCTCGCCACCGGTGCGTCATGGATTTGTTATTTCCGGGCGCTGAAGATTGGCGATGCGCACGTGTCGCGCCCATCGACAAGTTGAGCGTCGTGCTGGTGGCCCTGTTCGGCGTGGCCTTCCTCGGTGAACGCCTGTCTGTTCCGAACTGGCTCGGTATTGCCTTTATCGCGGCGGGTGCCGTTCTCGTGGCCTACAGAGGGTAGAGCATGGACGCTTCAAGTTCTGATAGCCATCTGCACCGGGTTGTCCGGTTAGTCGCGCTACTCCGAGCCCTTTTGATCAAGCCTGTTGAGAGGTTCGATTTCCTGCCAGTTCCATAAAACGGCCTTCTCGGAAATTCTTGCCCGAACGAGCGAAGCCCTGGATACCTGCATGGCTAGAGCAGCCCCGCACCGATATTGATCGCGAGTGCAAGGATCGTGGTGTTGAAGAGAAAAGAGAAAATCGTATGAGCCAGCGCCAGGCGGCGCATGCGCTTCGAAATGATTGCGACGTCGGATGTTTGCCCGGCCGCGCCGAAATTAAAGGAGAAATAGAGGAAGTCGCAGTAGTCAGGCTTGCTCTCATTGGGAAACTTCAGCCCCTGCCGCTTCCCGGCATCGTCGGCATCGCCGTAATATTCATGCGCGTAGTGGATTGCGTAGATCGTGTGCACGAAGAACCAGGAGCACAGGATCGTGACGACCACAATGGAGAGCCAGAACACCTGCTGGCTCGCCGGATCATCATGAATGTCCTGGAGTTCCACCGCGATGGCCGCGAGGTTCGCGACGGCCGCCGCGAGGGTGAGAACGAGAACGGCGACTGCTCCAACGTCCTCTCTGGCGGCGCGCTTCTGCATCATGTCAGTCGAGGAGCGCACGGCCATGATCCAGGCCAGGATGAGGTAGCACGCGACGCCAGTATCCCATGCGATGAGGAGCGGGGAGTTTACCCGCCACTCGGTGGGCATGGCCGCGAAAACGAGGATGGCCACGACGGCGGAGCCGAGAAACCGTGGGTGGGCCGGAAGGCGGGTCATGCTCCTTCTTTCCTACCGGCGCTGTGACAGGGCCGATGATGGCAGACTCGTCAGAAGCCGCGGACCACCCGACGAGGGAAAGGCAGGAAAACGGTCTGCATCAACAATACCGTGGTCTCGTCGCGATGTCAGCCCGCGAGAACTGACAGAGGCAGATCAGTCCAGTGATGCGCATGGTAGGATTCCGGCGTCAGGAAAACCTGCCACATGCCCCGATATTCAAAGCTTTCAAAGCTCATGGTCGCTCTGCACTGGGCCGCCGCCTTGCTCGTTCTGGCAGGCGGCTTGGTTTCCTTCGAAAGGTGGTGGCTCGCAGAGTTGGGCTAACCCGCCCCTGCTGCACTTTCTCTTGGCCCAGCGGGACTGGTTGGCGCACGTCCGCCAGCCTGCCTCGCTCTCTCGTGCTGGTTAAATTCCATAAAGGGAGTTACACGCAATTTGCGAGCTTTTTTAAGGTTTCGCACAGTCTTGGCGCGCTGCGCCCAGCTCCAGTACAGCGCCAGTTGAATCCGCTTTTTTGGCCCGTCTGGCGCATGTGCGAATACTGGCGAGATCTATGGTCCGCCAATCGGTGCTCAGGACCGTGGATAGGGGCATGGCTTGGCGGGCCCTTGAGGCCTGTTTTCTTGGCTCCCGATCTTTCCCTGTCACGGAGGCTGAAATGGCGACCCTAGAGCAGCTAGCCGCACAAGAATTCCGGGAGCACCTCCAGAGAGCCTGGGACCGCCAGCGCGCAATAGAGCCAACTATCCTGAGCTTTGTCGACACTCCCCATAAAGGGGTCAAGGCTTATCTTGAGGCGGTTCAAGATGTCGCTACTGAGGTTACGAGGGATCAAGTTCGTATCGATTATGGAAATCTTGATACCAACAAAGAACGTGTCTCGCCGAGATATACATTCTCAAGCCCAACGGTTCACTATTCGATAGACCTGACATTCTACGCCCACGACGTGTTCTACAATGCGAGGCCATATCCAGCGCACGATCTGCGGGGTCTGTTTCGGGCTCTCAGCAGCGACCTCATCGACGTTTTCAAGCCGCAATAGTTGCTCTTCATGCAACTGGCGCGGCCACGATTGCCGCGACCGCGCCAGAAAAGGGGTCAAACGGGGATGAACTCTCGCGCTACCCGTGATTAACCCGATGGTCACATCTGACAATGCCGGCGCTGACCGGTTCCCTTTAACTAAGGCTCGAGGCATCCCCTGTCAGATCTCGCAGGCTGACGTGCGGCCAGGCAGGCCCGATCTGTTGCGGAGAATAGGGCTGAGGCAGTGGCCTACACTCCTTGGCAATCGCTGAAGGCCCTACGCTCTCCCAAGACCAGGATAGCGCATCTCTGAGGACTCTTACCGTAGGTCCGTACTTCCATGGGGGCAAGCATGGCGTTGAGGATTGAAGAGCGGGACGGCGCTGAGCTGCCGACCAGTGAGGCTCCCGATTGGCGGTCCGATCCGGCCACGGTCCGTGAACCAGCCAGCGACAGCATGGTCTGCGCCCCAGCTGAAAACGGCAGCGCTGATGCAAGAGGCCCGGCGCAGCAAGAGCGCGGACCGGACGGGAAATCAGCCATGGCCTCAAACACCGGCACTGCAGCGGGCAAACAGCGGGTCATAGACGAAAGCGAGGACAAGCCTTCGAGGAGTTTTTTTCGCCGGCATGCGATTGCGATTGTTATTGCCATGGTCGTCCTCGCGATCGCAACGACCGCCGGCTATCTCTATTGGGACTACACCGGGCACTTCGAGTCGACCGACGACGCCTTTATCGCCGCGCGCCAGTTCACGGTGGCGCCGAAGGCCTCCGGCTACATCACCGCCGTGCCGGTCACCGACAACCAGCACGTCGAAGCCGCCGACGTCATCGCGCGCATCGATGATCGCGATTACCGGGTCGCGCTGGCGCAGGCGGATGCGCAGGTGGCCGTGGCCGAGGATAACATCCAGAACATCGATGCCCAGATCACAGTGCAGCAGGCCCAGGTCGGCGTGGATCAGGCGCAGGTGAAACAGGCGCAGGCGAACCTGGAATTCGCCCAGGAGGAGGCGGCACGCTATCAGGACCTGGCGAAGAAAGGCGCGGGCACGACGGAGCAAGCCCAGCAGTATGCCGCCCAGCTGCATCAGCAGCAGGCGACTCTTGAGCAGACGCAGGTGAGCGTGACGGCCGCGCAGCGGCAGATCGATGCCTTGCAGGCGCAACGCAAGAGCGCCGTGGCGAGCCTCGCTCAGGCCAGAGCCCAGCGCGACCAGGCGCAGCTCAATCTGTCCTACACGACCGTGACGGCAGCCCAGGCGGGGCAGGTCGCGAACCTGACTGCGGCGGTCGGCCAGTTCACCCCGGCGGGCACGGCTCTGACCATGTTCGTGCCGGATGAGATCTGGGTCACGGCGAACTATAAGGAGACGCAGCTCGACGCCATGCGTCCGGGCCAGCCGGTGACGCTGAGCATCGATGCTTATCCCAAGCGCCTTATTCGCGGCCATGTCGCCAGCGTGCAGCCTGGCTCCGGCACCGCGTTCTCGCTGCTGCCAGCCGAGAACGCCACCGGCAATTATGTGAAGATCGTCCAGCGCGTGCCGGTCAAGCTCGTCATGGACAACCCGCCGACTGACGTCGCCCTCGGCCCAGGCATGTCGGTGGTGCCGACCGTGCGTGTTGATCCCACACCGTCACTCTACGAGCGCCTGAGAGAGTGGCTATGAGCATCGGCGCAATGGCGGGTGCTCCCGCCGCGGGCAGCGGCGCAGGCACCAACCCGTGGCTGGTCGCCATCGTCGTCTCCGTCGCGACCTTCATGGAGGTGCTCGACACCACCATTGCCAACGTGGCGCTGCCCTACATTGCCGGCAGCATGGGGGTCAGCCCTGACGAGGCCACCTGGGTGGTGACGACCTATCTCGTTGCCAATGCCATCACCCTCACGGCCAGCAGCTTCTTCGCGACGATGCTCGGCCGCAGGACCTTCTTCCTGATCTGTCTGGGGCTGTTCACGGTGAGCTCGGTGCTGTGCGCCTTCGCTTGGAACATGCCGGTGCTCCTGCTCTTCCGCATTCTGCAAGGCCTCGGGGGCGGCGGCATGGTGCCGGTCTCGCAAGCGATCCTGGCTGACGCCTTCCCACCCGAGAAGCGCGGGCAGGGCTTTGCGCTGTTCGGGGTCGCAGTCGTGGTGGCTCCGATTGTCGGGCCGACCCTCGGCGGCTGGTTATCCGACAACTATTCTTGGCACTGGTGCTTTCTGATCAACCTGCCGGTCGGCGTCTTCGCGATCCCGCTCGTCGCTCTGATCATACAAGAATCCGAGGCAGCGATCGCGGAGCGCAAGCGGCTGAAGCGGGAGGGTCTCCGCTTCGACCTTGTCGGCTTCCTCCTCGTCGCCACCTTCCTCGGCTCTCTCGAGGTCGTGCTCGACCGCGGCCTGGAGGATGACTGGTTCGGGTCGACTTTCATCGTCACGTTCTCGATCATCTGCGGCCTGGCGTTCGTGCTCATGATCCCCTGGGAGATCACCCGCCGCGACCCCGTGGTCGACCTTCGCATGGTTGGCACGCGCCAGTTCGGCGCGTGCTTCGTGGTCATGCTGGTGACCGGCGGCATTCTGTTCGGGACGACGCAGCTCCTGCCGCAGCTCCTGCAGGACACCTTCGGCTATACGGCGACTTGGGCCGGGCTCGCTCTCTCGCCGGGCGGCGTCGTGACCATGGCGATGATGTTCGTTATCGGCCGCCTGTCGGCCCACGTGCAGCCGAAATATCTGATCGCCACCGGGGCGATCATTATTGCGGTGTCGATGTACGGCCTGACCAATCTCTATGGTGATCTCGATTACTGGTACTTTGTCTGGTCGCGCATCTCCATCGGCTTCGGGCTGCCGCTGGTCTTCATTCCGATGACGACGGCGTCCTATGAAGGTCTTCCGCCAGAGAAGACCGACCAGGCTTCCGTGCTGATCAATGCTGCGCGCAATGTCGGCGGCTCGATCGGGATCTCGCTGGCCGCAAACGTGCTCGCCCACCGGGGGCAGTTTCACCAGAGCCGGCTCGTGGAGCATGTAGTCCCGACCAACCCCGCCTACCAGCAGACGCTGCAGCAGGCGACGGATTATTTTGTGGCACACGGCAGTTCCATCCTCCAGGCGCAACAGCAGGCCTTTGGCTGGATCGCCCAGCAGGTGCAGATCCAGGCGACATTACTGGCCTACATCGATGTCTTCTGGATCCTAACGCTGCTCGCAGCCGTGTCCGTGCCGCTCGCGTTCATCCTGCGCCGCGTTAAACCCGCGGGCACTGCGCCCATGGTCCATTGAGGCTGATCACCTCAGCACGTCAATTGAAAGGACGGCCTGCCATGAACTTGCACGCCCAGCCACTTCTCGCAGCGATGGGAAGACACCTTCCCTTCGAATGCGTGGCGCTGCTCCTTCAAGGTGGCGGCGCCCTTGGTGCTTACCAGGCCGGGGTCTATGAGGCCCTGGCGGAAGCCGGCATCCATCCGGATTGGGTCACCGGCGTCTCGATCGGCGCCATCAACTCCGCCATCATTGCCGGAAACGCGCCGGCCGAGCGGGTGGAGAAGCTGCGTGCATTCTGGGACCAGATCACCGCCAACCCGCTGCTCGACTGGGCCGCCGCCGCCGACACTCTTACTCCTAAGGGCGATCTCGCGCGCAGCCTCTTCAACCAGATGAGCGCCGCCTGGGCTCTCGTCGGCGGTGCCAGTGGTTTCTTCAGCCTGCGCCAGCCTGTCCCATGGCTCTACCCGGACGGCGCTCTAGAGGCGACGAGCTTTTACGAAACCAAGCTCCTGAAGAGCACACTCGAGCGGCTGGTCGACTTCGACCGGATCAATGCCGGCGAGATGCGCTTCAGCCTCGGCGCCGTGAACGTGCGCACCGGCAACCTTGTGTATTTCGACAACACCACCCACACGATCGGCCCCGAGCACGTGATGGCCAGCGGCTCGCTGCCGCCCGCCTTCTCGGCCGTGGAGATCGAGGGCGAATACTACTGGGACGGCGGCCTTGTCTCGAACACGCCGCTGCAATGGGTCCTCGAGCATGGGCCCCGGCAGGACACACTGGCGTTCCAGGTCGATCTGTGGAGCGCGCGCGGCGAACTTCCCCGCAATCTGGCCGAGGTCGCGACGCGGCAGAAGGAAATCCAGTATTCTAGCCGCACTCGCGCCAGCACCGACCAGTTCAAGCGCTACCAGCACGCGCGCAAGGCGCTCGCGAGCCTGCTGTCAAAGCTGCCGGACGAGCTGCGCGCGAGCGAGGAAGCGGGGCTGTTGAGCCCGGTGGCCAACCACAAGGTCTACAACATTGTGCACCTGATCTACCGCTCGAAGCACTATGAGGGCCATTCCAAGGATTATGAGTTCTCGCGCCTGACGATGCAGGAGCACTGGCGCTCGGGCTATTACGACACAGTGCGCACGCTGCGCCATCCCAAGGTGCTGGAGCGGCCAACAAACCTCGAAGGGGTCCTCACCTTCGATCTGGCGGAGGACGGCCGCGAGTGAAAGGCGGGGCAGTGCAAGGACCGGCAGGAAAGGTTCAAGAGCGGTACGATGGACACGAATTCAGCTATATCTCGGCCATGCCGGCGCTGGCAGGCTCCACGATCGGCGCCATGCGCGCTTCGCTACCACCTCACTCCCGCCGCTCCGCTCTTGCTATCCACTTTCACCGCCTCAAGGCGTTGGCGGAATGGAAGACTGTCGCGGGCGTGGCCGCTTGAGCCACTCAGGCGGCGAAATATGGCGCAATTCGTCTGGCTTCAACTAACGTGACAACGCCCCCCTGAATTCGCAAGCGGCTCCCCAGCGGATTGATTCTTCGAAATCTATCGCAGCGGTGGAAGGGCTACTTGCCGGCAGTTCTTGCAGGCGGCTGCGAGAGGTCCTTGTTGATGTCGAGGCACTCAAACAGTTCGACATAACTCGGGTTGCCTCCAATCATCGTCTCCGCGGTGCAACGCGATCGGGCTGCCGCCGAATAGCTTGTCCAGTTCTTAGCAAGCTCGATCTTTGCCTCAGTTTCATCGCCCATGCACGAGTTGAAGGTCTGGCCGTCGGTAAGGTCGAGTTTCGCCGCGGCGCGACAGGTCTGCGCGACGTCCAGCCGCGGCACTGCGGCGACAGGCTTCGCCGCCGCCGGGGCCGCCGATGCGAGAGCGAAAGGAAGAAGAAAGAGCTTGCGCATGGGTTATCTCCACAATGTGGCAATGTGGTCAGTTACAGAACCGTGACTCGTAAATGTCCCGCGTCATCTTCAGGAGAGATCGTGCGAGTTCGGTCGCGCAACAGCCTGCGAGATCTGACAGGGGCGAAAGGTACATGGCAAGTAGGGGTGTTGATGCATGGCCGTTGGAGGCACCAACTTGAACGCGCACGCTGTTCCCATCCCATCTGCCACGCTAGTCCACTCTGTCCATGTGCAAGGACCCGCGCCATCCTCGCCCTAGACCCAAATATCGCGTCAGAACCTGACCAGACGACGAGGTCGGACTCAAGGAACGAAGTGTGTCAGGTGTCTGGCAGAATTTGGCGACAGTGGCGGCACCGCTCCCCAGGTTCCCGTCGGGACTCCGACGGGCATCAAATCTCCTCCTCCAGGATCTCATTGAGTGCGGGCTCGTCGCTGTTGTGCTTCTGATTGCCGTGTTCATTGCCCTCGACTACGGCTCGGAGCGCCTGTTGTGGCAAGCCACAAGCGCACCTGGGTCTGGATCGGTCACCATCCCATGGCCACTGTTGGCAACCCTCTGCTGATGATTGCCATACGCCTTGGCTTCGGCCTGGGAAGCATCGGCACCTTTCTCCTTCTCGGCGGGCCGCTGCTGCTCCGGCAGGTGGTGATTGCCTATCTGGTGGCGTTCGTGATCATCCGCCTCGCCCTTGTTCGAGGGCGTGTTGTTCTTGTGCCGAACGGTACTGCGGAGCTGGGCGATCGGGAGCGGTCTCGCGTCATCCCGATGCCTGTCGACAATGCCCGCTTCTAGCAGCGCTGACTGGCGCGGTTCGTCGTACATTGAGCCTTTGGGCACGCTACCCGTGGATCTTCTTGGCGTGTTTGGCTTCGGGTCGGATCTCCAGGAAGCCGCAGCCTACATCCTCGGATCGGGCCTTCTTGGAATAGCCCTTGAGACAATCTGGCGACGACCACATCCCAAAGGAGTGCCGCCCCATCATGGATGGAGCATCACAGGGCTCAGCATCCTTCTCACAGCCTGCGGGGCGCTGCTCTGACTCGTGTGGGGAGCCGACCTCGAACGTCTGTTCTGGCTTGCTGTGGTGGCGATGCTGCTGCCCAAGGCGATTGCCGTGTGTCAGCGCGCGGTCGAGCACCGATTGCGCCCCACGGTCGACGAGGAGGCTCCCAGGCGGGGGCCCTCGGAGTCACCATTGTTCTCATCGCCATGACCTCCCGCGACACATTGCTGACCTGCCTTGTCCGTGGCGCGCTGACGAGCGTTTCCCCTGAGCCTGGGACGGAGGAGGCGATGCGCCAGGCGAGGGTGCGCGCTCTGCTGCCGATCGTCCGTAACATCCTGTCCGTCATCGCCCAGCTGGCGGGGTTTGGATTTCTAGAGCAGCCGGCGTGTTGATCTGGCATTCGGCAGCCAAAGCCACCTGTACAGCATCACGGCCGTTGGGCCGTCCTGCTTGACTCGCTCGGATGTTCGTGCGCCGCTGAGGCCGCGATGTGATGAGGCCGTGACGGCTCGGCCGCTGCCATTGGCCGATGGGGCCTGCTCGCAGTCTGGTGGCGCACCACGCGATGTCGGATCCGGGAAACGTAGTATGGGTCGCTGTACCCGGAATAGGGGTAAGTATACGTGTAACCCGGGTAGCCATAGCCGTATCCGGCGTAAGGATCATCATAGGGATAGCACGAATAGCCGTACGCGTACCCGAAGATCGGGTCGAAGCATGCGTCGTCATTGCGCACGACGCGGTGTCTGAATAGATCAGGCCTCAAATCACCGCTGACGACATCGCGTCGGGCGAGGCCACCACGGACGCCTCCAATGGCGCCGCCAAAGCCGCGGCTGATCTCTCCAGCAGGGGCGCCAGAACCGCGACCGAATTCACCGATAGAACCGCCGACGGCACGGCCGCCGAAGCTGCCGCCGAACCCTCCGACACGATCGCTCAAACCGCTGCCATGGTCTCTATCACCGCCGCGTGCGAAGGCGTCACCTGCACAGAGAACCGCGCTCACCGTTAGGGCACAGAGTACAATAAAAGCCTTCTTCATATTCATGTTCCATGTTGTGGTCGATCAGTCAGCTTTCCGCATCGGTCTGACGTGAAGGATCCGGCTTGATCGCACCAGAGGCCCGTTTTCCGTGTGCGCCATCCTAACTGCTTCCGGGAACTGTGCGTCCACTCAAGTGCCATCTGCCGATAAGATTGGATTAGGTCATGGCGAAGGCAACCTGCGAGATCTGACAGCCCCCAAGCGTCAGTCCTGGCGCAACCGCGTAGACCTTGTTCAGGCTGCGACGATTTCGTGCTCAGCGCGACAAAATCCGTCAAATGGCCAGTGACATTGCTGCCAAGTCGCGCAAGGCTCGCGACGAGCGCCACGTCGACCGGGTCGGCCATACGCGGTACGATGATCGGAACTCCTTGGATGAGAGCGGTGTAGCCGGCCGAGAGCGGTTCTATGCTGCCGATGTGACCAAGTCCGCCCCATGACCGAATCGCAGATCGCGAACTTCTGATCAATGGCTGCGACCTGCCCCCTAATGATCCTTATACTAAACCTCGACTTCACTGATATGACAGCGCCCTTTCGCGAGCCTTGGGATCAGCTGGGTCTCGACATGACGGCCAAAGGCTGAGAAGCGGATCAGGGGCCGGACCTGCATCGACAGAATGACTGTCAGAATTCGCAGGCTGCCATGCGTCCGAATTAACCCAATCTATCAGTGACGGCGCAGACGTTCTTGCCTGCACCGTTTAACACAACACCTAACCCGGAGACTTCCTATGCGTGCCTTTCGACTCGTCCCAGTCGCCGCTGTTGCACTCGTCGCGGCGTCCGCTCTGGCTCAGGCGGCACCCGTCTCTCATAGTGAGCGCAATGTAATCCCGCCGAACAGGACCCAGGCTGCCAGCGTTGACCACTTGTTCGGGATGCCGGCCACGGCTCCCTACGCACGCTCTGAGCGGTGGCCTTCCTGCCTGCAGGGAACGGAGGCGTGCACGGCAGCCGGCTATCCGAACCTGCATTACTACCGTGAATTGCAGGGGCTGCCCTCCTGAGCTAGCAAACCCAACGGGATCCTTCTTCCTAAGATAAAGACATGAGGTTCTCGGTTGCTTGATCTGCGTCCACTTTCAACAACAGGAGGTGGCGTGACGCCACGCCCGCAGAACACACAGCGCGGGCGTGGTAGCTTGAATTTGACGACGCTCGCGATGTTTTAGCTGGCTAAAACCCGTGTCAGGATATTGCTGAGCGCCAGTGCGAAGAGGACAACGAGCCAGAGGAAGCCAGCTGCAGCGGCGAGGTGGATGTGGGTGCTGGACCGCTTGAGTTCCATGAACAAGCGGGCGGCCCGTCCGATCTCCATCGCCGCGATACCGAGGGCTGCTACGATGTTGAATGGTCCGAGCAACATGTAGGCAGGACTAAGTGTCAGACCCAGCAGCAGTGGGAAGGTCCACCCAGATCAGAAGATTGGAGAAAGGGATGACACCCATCACAGCCGGTGCGGACGTCGGAGCCTCGAGAGTGAAAAATCCTGGTACAGGGTGCTCTACATCCAGGTTCTGATCGCGATCGCCCTCGGCTGGTGGCTGTTCCCCGACTTGGCCAAGAACAACTGGATCAAGGCCCTGGGAGACGGCTTCATCAAGCTCATCAAGATGGTCATCGCGCCGATCATCTTCTGCACGGTGGTGTCGGGCATCTCGCATATCCAGGACGCCAAGAAGGTTGGGCGCGTCGGCATCAAGGCCCTGGTTTATTTCGAGAGCGTCTCCACCTTCGCACTCATCATCGGCCTCATCGTGGGCAACCTCGTGAAGCCGGGCGCGGGCTTTGGCGGCACGCCGGACCCCGCCGCCATCGCCATCTATGCGAAGGCGACCGCCGAGCAGAAGCCGGTGGATTTCGTCCAGCACATCATCCCCGACAGCGTCGTCGGGCCTTTCGCACAGGGCGACATCCTCCAGGGGCATTGTCACGGGAACGGCTGACAGGTCGGGCCGACACGCGGTAGGCTAGGGGATGCAGCCCATTTCCTATGCTCACCATCAGTTCCCACCCGAGATCATCCGGCACGCCGTCTGGCTCTATCTCCGGTTCACTCTCAGCTATCGCGCCATCGAGGAACTCCTCGCCGAGCGTGGTCCAGACATCTTATGATAAACTTTTGCGCAGCGGTGTCTGTCCGGCGACCGCCAGTGCCGAACCAGAGTTCATATTGTCCACCATCGATGTTGGGATGAGAATGGTGGTTCCGCGTTCTTTTGTGGTCTCATAGATGATGTTCATCGCTCGAAGTTGAAGCGCAACAGGGTCAGTCGTGTAAACCTTCGCCGCCTCAGCAGAAGTTCCTGCAATCTCCGCCTCGGCTGAACCCGGAATGACCCGGGCCTGCTTCTCCCGCTCGGCCTGAGCTTGGCGCGACATCGCATCTTGCAGAGCGACTGGAATTGCAACATCCCGGATCTCGACCGATCGGACAGCCACGCCCCACTCAGCAGTTTTCGAGCCGATAACGTCCCGAAGATGCTCGTCGGCCGCTCTACGGTCCGAAAGCAGTGCGGACAGCATTGATGATCCGATCATCTCACGCAGGGATGTCTGTGCGACTCGATCGATTGCCTGACGATAATCGGTGATCTCAAGTGCTGCCTTGCAGGCGTCGGACACATGCCAGAAGATGACAGCGTCAACGTTCACCGGAACCGTGTCCTTCGTGAGCGCCTGCTCCGCATTGAAGGCGGTGGTCTGGATCCGCTCGTCAATGACAGCCGCTACATTGTCTAGGACTGGGACGATCAGGAAGAGCCCTGGCCCCTTGACGCTGTGCAAGTGACCCGCACGCAGAATGACGAACTTCTGCTACGCATTGGCCATTTTAACAGACAGCCCAATCAGAACGGCCAAGAAGAAAAAGGGCGCACCGACGAATGGGTTGACCACTAAGCCAAGGCCGATACCAGCTAAAGCGGAGGTTGTTGCAAGGGAGAGTGTAATCGGATTCATCGATGTCACTCCTGTGACCTCGTGGTCTCCCGCGTAAACTAGGAGCTATGGCTCATCTCAAGACCCACGGCCCCGATGCCTCTGTCAAGTTGCGCATATCTGCGCTCGCGTCTGCCTGTGAGATCTGACAGGATGGAAGTGGCCCGCCCCCACGAGGCAATCTGAGCGTGGTGCTAATTCAGGGGCATCGTCAATTTATTGATCCGGCTTGGGAGAACTTGAACTACGCGGCATAACGGAAAGGCTGATGTCCGAAGTAGCTCCGGATTCGTTCAGGCAGCTTTGTCAGCGGCGCATGTGGCTGATCACGGTACGCTTGAGTTTGTGCTTGCTGCGGGCGGGCGGCTTGCGGGTCACGGCTTGCTTCAGGTCGGCGTTCAAACCCTCGTCCGGGTTCAGCTCCGGACTGTAGGAGCGCAGGTGGAAAACCTCGATCTGCTCGTGGCGCTCAGCCAACCAGCCCCGCACGGCGCGGGCCCGATGGACGGGCAGGTTGTCCCAGATCAGAAACACCTTGCCGTTGGCATCCTGGATCAGCCGCGCGAGAAATCGGATCAGGCTCGGAGCCTTGAGCGCGCCGTCGAGCACCATCCAGCGCAGCTCGCCCTTGTTGGTCAGAGCCGAGATCAGGCCCAGCCTCGCGCGCTTGTGGCTGGGGCGCACCACAGGTGTGCGGCCCTTGGGGGCAAAGCTGCGGCCGCGCACGTCGTCAGAGCGCAGGCCGGTCTCATCTCCCCAGAAGATCGTGCCCTTCTCCTCTCTGGCTTGCGCCACGATGGCCGGGTAGTCCTGCCGCAGCCAGTGCCGCACCGCCTTCGGCGATTGCTCGTAGGCGCGTCGGAGCGGTGTCTCGGCCGTGAAGCCCCAGCGCGCCAGATCGGTGCCGATGGTGCGCACCGCCAGCCGGACCCCACAGGATCGCTCGATGAGCTCCCGCACCGCTGCCCGGCTCCACAGAGCGAAGGGCAGGCCCAGTTCGTCGGGCGTGTGCCGGCTGATCAGAGCGCGGATCTGGACGTCCTGCTCGGCCGGGAGAAACCGTCCTGTGCCAGGGGCCGGGCCGCGTGGTCCGCTGGCCAATCCGGCCAGTCCCTGCTCGGCGAAGCGGCGGCAGATATTGAACACGCCAGTGCGGGTCAGGCCCACCTGTGCCGCGATGGCATCATAAGTCAGACCGCTGTCGCGTAGCCCCACCACCTGCCGCCGACCCTCCTCTTGCGCTGCTGCCGGCAGCTTGCGCATGTCCACATGATCTATCCCGCCAAACTGGATCGACCGGCCGTGGATTTCACGAGCACCCAAGCCGGATCAATAAGGGGCCGAGACAAGGGCGTTGTCACGGGAACCTCGATAGGCCGGAAGCTTGGTACCTGACCTCTGATCCAAGCTGCTGAGGTGGCAACGCGCCACTGCTTGATCGCCTCCAACCTGAAAAGGCGGAGCGTCTGGCGGGAGATCAGATGGTGCTGAAAGTTGAAGGTGTTGTAGACTGCGGAGTGCGTGTGGTCCTGACGCGTTAAACTGGTCCATTACGAGGACAACATTTTCGGGCATTTTGATCCTTGAGGGCCAGTGCCATGAAGAAGACGTGGTATACAGAAGAGCAGATCGCCTTTGACCTGCGCTAGGTAGAGAGCGGCACCGGGTGGCCGAGATCCGCTGGCTCAAGCAACTCGAGGATGAGAACGCCCGCCTCAAGAAGCTCGTGGCGGACCTGACGCTCGACGACCGTGTTGCACGGATCCGATAGTGCACGCATCGAACGCACTGCTAAACCGATTTCAGGCGATGCGGACGGACTTAGGGCGTCCAAGCTCAAGCATACGGTTCAAGGCCTGAACGGCGATCGCGATCTCCGTCATGCGGTGCTGATCCGACCGTGAGCGCAAGCCGTTCCCAATCACCCATTTATACCGGCTAATGGCGGCCTCCGTTAGAGCCCGACGAGTGTACCCAAATCTTCTCTGCCCATCGATGCGTAGATGCTCAGCGATGCTTTGAAGGTACCGATCACGCTAGGTCGGAGCTCACTTTGCCATCTCACGCGGCACCATCGTGGATCGTTACGGGATGATCACTTCAACATCAGAATGGCGCTCAGTGACAGTGCTGTCGATGCCAGCCTGATCGTAGGCTCGATCGCCAATAAAGGAAGCGAGGGGCCCTGTGACTTGGTCGAGCAAGGGCTCGATCCGCGAGCCATCATCGATGTCATTGGACGTCAGCTCTGATGCAAGGATCTGCTCGGTCTCAGCGTCGACGCCGATGTGCAGCGTTCGCGAGGACCGGCGTCTTCGGGTGCCGTGCATCTCGATCAGCCACTCGCCGGGTCCGCAGAGTCTCAGGCCTGTGCTGTCGACCAGCAGGTGAAGGCGCCCTCTGGAGCCTGGACAGGGCTTCGGGATCTCCAGAGTCTCGGCACGCCCCGGCTCAGGGTCGAGTGATCGGGCACAGCCAGATCCAGGCCCAAGAGTTGGAGGATCGAGCCGATCAGCTCTTCGGTTTGGCGCAGGGCCGACCGGGACACCGCCCGCAGCGTCAGCGCTGTCCTGATCGCCAAAGCCGAGTAGTGGGCTTGACCACCTCGTGTTGTGCGAGGCTCGGCATACCAGGCCGCGATGGCTTCCTCGGTGAACCAGACGGTCAGGCTTTCGCCGTTTTCCGTTGCCCTTGAACCAGGAGCCTGACTGCCTCCCAATCATCGTGCTGACTGCGAAGAGATCGGGCAATGCCGTCGCAACGAGAGCCTGGGAGATCTAACAGGCGACGTCCACGCCGACTCGCTCTAAATGTTCCAGGTAACGCAGCACCTCTCATCGACTTGCGATCGCGCCCGACGGTTCCACACTCACCGGGGTGAGTGCGGAGAGCCGCCTCCGAAGCACCAGCGAGGCAAGCATGATCGGACTTGCAGCGAATCTCCGGGGTTTTTCGCAGCCGCTTCAAACTGAGAGGAGGCTGAACGATGCTAAAATGGGCTTTGATCTTCTTCATCGTTGCAATCATAGCTGGTCTGTTTGGCTTTACAGGCATCGCAACGGGAGCCGCTATGATCGCGAAGTGGCTATTCTTCCTTGCTGTCGCCGTCTTTGCGTTCTTCCTGGTCCTAGGACTAATCGCTCGCGAGACCCTATTCTGACGGCATGGTCCATTGAACAAAGTCATCTCAGCGAGTTCTGACGGTCTTCTCCGGATCTTGGTTCGGGACAATTACGCCCTTTCAGGGGCTTAAGACCCGGGGGTCACGAGCTTATGCCGCCCTTACTCACTTGACGATATCCGCTTGGAACCTCTGGGTACGATCGGGAAATCCGCCGGTTCTCAGAGCGGCAGCGAAGCCAAGCGCAGATAGCGCCTCACGCAAGAAGCTGCCCGAGAACTTCCCGAGACTGTGCAGGCGGCAGCGGAACGAGTTCGCCCGCCTGTCGTGGAGGCGCACAAGGAGCTTTCCTCGCAGACAGGATCCAAGCACCGCCTTAAACACGAGTAGGCCTGCTACGCTCGGCCGGGCGACAGAATCATGGCCGTTCCCGAATCCGGTGGAGCCGTTAAGTTCATACCGCATTGGGCAGGAGCACCACGCCGCCAGTTGCAGGGTCAGCCATACCGGAAGAGGAATGCCTTTTGCGAGCACGGGAAAGCCGTGCCAGCTAACATAGTCTCACAAAGGTTCGGGTGCAGACGGGTGCGAAGCTGGGGAGCAGCATGGAGGAGCTTGCCCTGAGGCGCCCTCGTCTTTCCTGCTCAACCTGCACGACCTGCTATTGTCTGCGCGGTGGGTGTGCCCTGGGCAAGGTCTCGGGCCTTCTCCACTTGGGAGGCCGTATGCGCACTCTCGAACTGGCTCGGCCGGATGACAGGCACCGTCAGGCACACGCTTTGCGTGGGCAGAACCCGCCGCCAACTCTGGATCAGTTGTTGGTAGGCATTCCCCACTGGGCGGATGTTGCGGTCGAGATCATAGAGACCGAGCGGGTTCACATGGCCGTTCTCTTCGCGCAGGGCGGTGTCCCAGTCGATCTGATCGGTCAGCGAATACCAAGTGAAGCCGACAATCGGTATACCGCTGTTGCGAACCCGAAGAACGTTGGCCCATTCCTTGCGCAGCCAAATGACGGCCTCATCGCCTTTCAGGCCTTGAGCAAGGTTCGTTTCCGTGTGCATGATCGGGATGCGGTAGCGCTCGTAGTATTGCCGAGTGATCTCTGCGTATCCGAATATCTCTCCCGACGGCCGCGTCCGGCCGTCCGGCGCAATCTGATGTTCGTTCGTGAGATAGTAGTCGTTGCCCATGATGCAGTGCTGCCGCAGCTGGTAAGTGAGGAAGAAATGGTACTCCTCGCGCGTCATGCCGCTATCCATCAGAAATTCGTACATCTCCGAGTCCACGCGGCGGCCATAGTTGAGGTCGAGGGAAAGGAAGCGCCTGGAGTTCATGACCTCGGCCGGCTTGATGGCCTCAGGTTCACTGGCGTGGAAGTACTCGGTTGACTCACTCTGGATGAAGATCGCATCGGGACGGACCTCAAGGATCGCCGCCATAGCCAGCACATTGGCTTTGACGAGATGTTTGAGCGCCGTCACAAACGCTTGGTCACTCGCGAGCTGCTCGTTCCACCAGCCGCAGGCCGCCGAGAAGGTTGCGCAGATGAACATTTCATTCACCGGTGTATAGAGTTGCACCCACGGGAAGCGTTGTGCGAAGGACCTTGCATATCCGGCAAAGAGCTCAGGAAAGTCAGGGTTTTGAAAGTTTCCGACCCAGTCCGGTACGCCGAAGTGACAGAGGTCGGCGATCGGCACCACGTCGAGAGCTCTCAGCATCCCGAAGGTCTCGTCCGGAAAGCTCCAATCATACCGGTTGGGGCCAAGCCACACATGGTGGATCGGCGGCCCGTAACGCAGATAGTGGATACCAAGTTCCTGCAGGAGATCGAAGTCTTTCCGCCAATGTTCGTAATGTCCGCACTTCTCCATCTCGTCCACACGGACGCTGCCGCTCTTGATGGTCGGGTAGCTATTCTCGATACCCGTCGCGAACATGAACCACGATACTGTCATTGCGTGTCTCCGGGCTGGACCAGAACAGCAGCCTGAATGCGAGTCTCCGTGCCGACAACGATGGTGAGATCGAAGGCCGTGGAGCACATCCTCCGTCGACCTCACGTCACAGGTCGGAGCAGCCGATCCCAGCGCACCGTCCAGGGCCAATCCCAGACCTTCCAGGCGGCGGCATCGTCATCGATCGAGAAGATGATTTCCGCGCGACCAACGAGGTTCGCGAACGGCACATAGCCGACGTTGGACACGTCGCGAGAGTCGTCCGAGTTGTCCCGGTTGTCGCCCATCATGAAGAAGTGTCCGTCTGGCACAGTGTAGACGAGCGTATTGTCCCATACCCCGTGGTCGCCCTCTATTTCGATGACCCTGTGCCTCACACCATTGGGCAGCATCTCGATGTATTGAGGAACAGCCATGGGGCGGCCATAGAAATCTCTGGTCTTGTAATCCTCGATCCGCTCCCGCTGCACAGGCTGCCCATTAATGTGCAGAACGCCGCTGATCATCTGGATCCGGTCGCCTGGCAGGCCGATTACCCGTTTGATGTAGTCGGTGGAGTTGTCCTTGGGCAGCTTGAAGACCACGACATCGCCCCGCTTCGGCTCGGCGCCCCAGATCCGGCCCGAAAAAATAGGTAGACCGAAGGGCACGGAATAGCGGGAAAAGCCGTAGGCATATTTCGAGACAAACAGGTAATCGTCAACAAGTAGTGTCGGAGTCAGCGAACCTGAGGGGATGTTGACGGGCTGGAACAGAAGGGTGCGGATCACAAATGCGATCAGCAGTGCCTGCAGGACGACTTGAATGGTCTCCCAGAAGCCGCCGTTCTTCTCCGTCTTCTGCTGGCACACTTGATCCATTCCCGCAACTCCGTCATGAGGGTACTGCCGCCGGCGATAGCCGAGGTTTCGAGCGGCAAGGTGGCATCGCCGCGCCTGTACGTGCAGGCTGATCTTAACCCACTGGCCGGAGCCGGGCTCCTGTAAGATCTCACAGACAAACATCGTGGCGGACCCCGCGTCCAATGCCCTAGTCACCTGTTTGGCCTCGCTCGATGAGCGCGATCTTCTGTTCGACAAGGTCGGCCAGAGCACTGTCGGGCGTCATCGCCCGCATCTCATGCACCGCGTCCTTGATCTGTTTAAGAGTGACAGGGGTGATCACTAGCCTTTCACCGGGAGCGATTTCCTGCGCTGATGTCATCATTTGACATTGTCCCTTGCATTGGTTGGAAGAGGGGAGGTCGGAGAAAAATCGCATCTGTGGCGAGGCCTAGCATCATGCCTCGTGATCTTGACGCTGAGATCGTACGTGAGTCTCACCGGCAGCAGCGGAGGCGTGAAGCTCCCAAAGGCGCGACATGGCGAGGAACGTAAACGATGTGGACCACCCAATGAGAAGCAGTCCATTCAGGACTTCTAGGCTCGTCATCAGACGCAAAGCGCCCCGTGGGTACAGATCGCCCATTCCGAGCGACGTAAAAGTCTCGGCTGAGAAATAAAAGTAGTTCGCGACCCCGTCTGTACCAAATCCTGTGAATCCACCGATATGAGCAACGTTGTCGGCATACCAGAACATGAGAGCGTAGAAAGCGATTTCCAGAAGGTGCGCCAGGACGGTGCCGAACAAGACGAGAAGTATGCGAAGCCTTGGCCTTAATCCAGACCGCTCCACCAGTTGGGAGATAATCCGCAACGCCTCGTAGTGGCAAAGGACTGTGCCGATATAGAGCAGGACGCTAAGACCCACGGCAATCGTGAGAGATATCACCAACGGTGTTCCCTGTGCGTGTCCCCACAAATGATGGCCTGAAGGCTCGAGCGTTGCCAGCATCGGCCGTGATTCAAGAGGAGGAACCGACCAAAGCGATCCATGCCGATATCTTTAATGGGTGGCGAGATGGAATGTAGACGAGCTTATCTACTCTGCCGGAGCGAAGCCTTGGCGCTGCCGCATTGGATGGGATCGGAACCGATCCAGGGCAAGGTAAATGACGGGCGTTGAGAACAGAGTCAGGATTTGGCTTAGGGCAAGGCCGCCGACGATCGCATAGCCAAGTGGCTGGCGCAACTCCGATCCGGTTCCGTGCGCCAGCATGAGCGGTAATCCACCCAGGATCGCGCAGACGGTCGTCATCAGGATCGGGCGGAAGCGCAACAGACAGGCTTTGCGGATGGCATCGACCGGCGGCAGTCCCTCTTCGCGTTCCGCCTGGAGTGCGAAGTCCACCATCATGATCCCGTTCTTCTTCACGATGCCGATGAGGAGAATGAGACCGATCAGGCTGATGATCGTGAAGTCGATATGGAACACAGACAGCATCAGGAGTGCGCCAAGGCCTGCCGAGGGCAGAGTGGACAGGATTGTAAGCGGGTGAATGTAGCTTTCGTAGAGAATGCCCAGAAGCACGTAAATCACGAACAGGGCTGCTGCAATGAGGAGAGGCTCGCTCGCCAGAGAGTCTTGGAAAGCCTGCGCGTTGCCCTGGAAGCTTCCTACAATGGATGGTGGGAGGCCGATAGTGGCCCGTGCAGTCTGCACCGCATCCACCGCGTCGCTGAGCGAGGCGCCGGAAGCTAAATTGAATGAGAACGTCACGGCTGGAAAACTCCCTTGGTGTGTGAACGTCAGGGGCGCAACCGGCCTGGTGTCGAGGGACACAAGGCTCGAGAGAGGCACTGGCTGGCCATTCGTGGGGGCTGGGATGTAGAGCTTGGAGAGCGTATCCAGTGTCCCCTGCATGCTCGGCAGAACCTCAAGGATGACCTTGTAGGTGTTCAACTGAGTGAAGAACTGCGTGACCTGTTGCTGACTGAAGGCATCCGCTAGGACGGCGTCGATTGCGGCCGGCTGAATGCCGAAGCGGGCGGCGGTGTCGCGGTTGATCGTGAGTGTAACGGTGGGCCCGTTCGCCTCCTGATCGGTCGAGAGATCGGTGATCTGCGGAACATTGCGGAGGCTCGTGAAGAGCCGTTGCGTCCATGTGCTCAGTTCATCGGGCTGCTCACCCTGGAGCGTGTATTGGAACAGTCCCTTCGACTGGCGCCCCCCAACGGTGATGTCTTGGGCCGGCTGCATGATAAGTCGAGCGCCCTGTATTTGGGCAAGTTGTGGTCGCAAGCGATTCACGATTGCTATGGCGCTCGCGCGACCTTGATCGAGGGGCTTCAAGCTCGCATAGATCAGTCCTTCGTTGACCGTACGAGATCCGCCGATAATCGAGACCACCTGGGCAACATCCGGGTCCTTGGAAACAACGCCAGCCAGTGCCTGCTGCAGGCGGGCCATCTCGCCGGGGGAGACGTCCGGTGCCGCCTGCGTCTGCCCTATAATGATCCCTGTATCCTGGATCGGGAAAAAACCTTTGGGAACCGCTATAAAAAGCCATGCGCTTGCTGCAATGGTCATTGCGAAGCCGAGCAGCGTCAGTCTTCGGTGGTGTAGCACCACGTCCAGCAACCTCGCATAGCCGCGGATAAGCCCCTCGAAGGCGCGCTCGCTGGCATGATAGAGGCGGCTCTGCTCAGCCGAGGGGCGTTTCGGCTTCAGAAGGCGGCTGGCCAGCATGGGCGTCAAGGTCAATGAAACGATGGTCGACACGAGGATCGAGACGGTGACTGTCACGGCGAACTCGCGGAGCAGGCGTCCGACGATGCCGCTCATGAACAGCAGCGGGATGAAGACGGCGACAAGTGACAGGCTGATCGAGAGTACCGTGAACCCGATCTCGCCGGCACCCTGTAGCGCAGCCCGATGCGGAGGAAAGCCCTCCTCCATGTGCCTTTCGTTATTCTCGAGCACCACGATCGCGTCGTCGACGACGAAGCCGACTGCAATCGTCAATCCCATGAGCGAGAGATTATCGAGACTATAGCCCAGTGCATACATGACTGCGAAGGTGCCGACGATGGAAAGGGGGACGGCCAACCCCGGAATGATCGTCGAACGCAGGTTGCGCAGAAATACGAAGATCACCAGGACCACGAGAACCATCGTTAGAATGAGCGTGAACTGCACGTCGCTGACCGAGGTGCGGATTGTGATCGTGCGGTCGACGACCGGTGTCACCTCGACGCTTGCCGGAATATTGGCCCGCAGACGTGGCAGCTCGGCCTTGATCCGGTCGACGGTGTCGATTACGTTGGCTCCCGGTTGCTTGGAGACGATCAGCGCGATGGCCCGTTGACCGTTGATCCAGGCAGCCAAGGTCGTATCTGCCGGGCCATCCACGGCTCGGCCGATATCACGGATACGGATCGGAGCGCCGTTCCGGTAGGCGATGACCAGGTCATTGTACGGGGCGGCTTTCGTCAATTGGTCATTGTCGTAGATGGTGAAGCTTTGCGCCGGACCGCGCATGGTACCCTTGGCGGCGTCGACTGTCGCCTCGGCGATCACGCCGCGAACATCATCGAGCGTGAGGCCCTTCTCGCCCAGCTTCGCCGGGTCGACCTGGACGCGCACGGCCGGTTGCTGCTGCCCGCCAATCGAGACCTGGGCAACTCCCGGCAGTTGCGAGATCTGCAGCGCGAGCATGTTCTCCGCATAGTCGTCGACCTGCGTGATCGGGAGCGTATCGGAGCGAACGCCGAGCACGAGGATGGGCGGGTCCGCCGGATTGACCTTCCGGTACGTCGGGGGGCTCGGCAGGTTGTGCGGAAGCTGTCCCGAGGCGGCCGTGATGGCAGCCTGCACATCCTGGGCAGCTGCATCAATGTTGCGGCCCAAGTCAAACTGCACCGTGATCTGGCTGTTGCCGAGGCTGCTGGACGAGGTGAGCTGCGTCACGCCGGGAATGATACCGAGTTGCTTCTCCAGCGGAGTTGCGACTGCCGACGCCATGACCTCCGGGCTGGCTCCCGGCAGCGAGGCTGAAACTTGGATCGTCGGGAAATCCACGGTCGGCAACGGTGCAACCGGCAGCAGTGGGTAGGCCGCCATGCCGATGACGGCGATTGCCAACATCAACAGTGACGTCGCAACTGGGCGGCGGATGAACGGAGCGGACAGGTTCATGGCTGGCCGTCTTGGGCTTGGGCGACCTGCGCGGGATCGGTCTCGCTCACGCGAGCTCCTGGGGTGAGACGATATTGCCCAGCAACGACGATCCGATCGCCCGCCGAAAGTCCGCTCGTGATCACGGTCCGATCGTCTTGGATCTGTCCGAGCTCGACCGCTTGCGGTCGCACGGTATGATCGGCAGAAACGAGCCAAACATAGGGACCGCTCGGGCCCCGCTGGATCGCCGGTGAGGGCACAGCAATGGCATCTGGCACAGTTCCTGTGACGACCCTGACTTGCACGAAGGCCCCGGGCCAGAGCTTGTGGTCCTTGTTGTCGAAGCGTGCCTTGAGCTTGATCGTTCCGCTGGTTGAGTCGACCTCATTGTTGATGACATCGAGGCTGCCGTGCGCCAGTAGCGTCTTGCCGTTTTGATCGGAGACAAGGACCGCCGGTTTGTCTTGAGCAAATGCGGCCTGAACCTCGCTGAGGTCAGCCTGAGGAAGAGTGAACTCGACTGCGATCGGCTCGATCTGGGTGATCGTGACAATACTGGTGCTTTGCGAAACAACATTGCCGATGTCTATGTTGCTCAGGCCAATGACGCCGGTGAACGGTGCCCTGATCGTCGCGAAATCCAGGTTGAGTTGAGATGTCTCAATGGCAGCTTGGTCTCCTGCGATCAGGGCTTTGTCTGCTTCGACTTGCGCCTGCTCATTGTCGACTGTCTGTTGGGTTGCAAAGCCGCCCTTGGTCAGAAGGGCCTGATCTCGCGAAAGATTCTTCTGTGCCGCCGCGAGAGTGGCCGCATCTTGAGCTTTCTTGGCCTGGGCTTGATCGAGCGCGGCCTGGAATGGTCGCGGGTCAATGCGCACCAAGATGTCGCCGGCATGGACGAGACTCCCCTCCTGGAACGGAAGTTCGGTTACTTGACCCGAGACTTGCGGTGTGACCGTCGCCGTGTTCCACGCCTGCACCGTTCCAAGAGCCGTCAGCGAAAGGTCGACCGGTTGCGTGTTGACAACCGTCGCCTGGACGGGAATGGCTGGCGCTAGGTGCTGCGCAGACGATGATTTGGCGGGTTTGGCATGCAGCCAGATTGAGCCTAGCTCTATTGCAGCCGTCGCCACTCCCAACACGAGGACAATGCGGGGCACTAGAGGCTGCCGTTTCGCAGAGCGATCATTCCTGTCCACCGCCATCTCCTGATCCTCGTACTTGGACTCGAAGATCGGGCGGCCCCGTCACGATGTCAGTCTGTGAGATTTGACAGGGGTACGGCTATGGTCGCCGGGTTAAGGTCGATTTATGAAGTAGATACGTGATGCAGGCCCACACGGAGCGGATCATGCGACCGTCCCATCCTTTCTTTTCTCGACGCAGCTCTCTGCCGGCCAAGCTTGCCCTTATGGCTGCCCTCTTCGTGCTGGCCGTCGTCACTGTGCGGGTTCTGAGCCTCGATCGCCTTGCTCATGTGGATGCCGTGTCGGGGGAGGTCCGAAATCGCTGGCTGGATTCGGTTCGCCTTCTCGGGACAGTGAACCATCACATTGCCACGGTTCGGGCGGAGGAGGCTGAGGCTCTGCTCCGCCGAGATGCGTCAGGTATCTCGACCAGTTCAGACAATCTGCAGCAATCCCTCGATGAAATCGTCCAAGATATCGAAGAGTATCGCTCGATACCGCACGACCGCGACGAAACTCTCGCATTTGACAGCTTCTCGAAGCACTGGGCTGAGCATGGCCAACATGCACAAACAATCTTATCACTGGCTCAAGGCGGACAGTTAGGTGAGGCGATTGCTCTCTTCGAAGGAGGCGCGCACTCGAGCTTCCAGGGGGCCGCAGATGATCTTCGCAGTCTGATCGATCTCACCGAGACGAAGGCCGACGCAGCCCGCAAGACCGCAGCCGAAGCGATTGGGCGAGCGCAGCGCTTCGTGTCGGACCTGATCCTTGCCATGCTCGTCCTCTTTATCGCTCTTACGGCCTATTTGTGGCACTCCTTCTCGCGCCCGCTTCTCGATCTTGCCAGGTTCATGCGCCGTCTCGCTTCCCACGATACAGGTTTCTCGGTCCCGTTTGAGGGTCGACGAGACGAGATCGGAGATGTGGCACGTTCACTCGCTGTCTTTCGGCGAAACACGATCGAGCTTCTGGAATCGCGCAAGAGCCTTGCAACACAGGCCGATATTCTGGCGGGCTCACTCGAGAAGGAGCGAGCATTGGCGCTCGAGCAACGAAATTTCATAACAACGATGTCGCATGAATTTCGCACTCCGCTGACCAGCATCGATGGCAACGCACAGCGGCTCCTTGCAACCAAGGACCAAGCCACTCCGAGCCAGATTGCTGACCGCGCGCACAAGATCAGAGCTGCGGTCTTCCGGATGACCAGCCTTGTGGTCAGCTTTACCGGCGCCATGGAGGTAGCGAACGGACAGATCCAGCCCCGGACACGCCGCTTTGATCTCTCCCGGATGTTGCGCGATCTCAGGGGGTATTATCGCGAGATCGGCATGGGCGATATCCTCGACGAAGAGCTCGGCGATATGCCTCAAGAAATCACGGGTGACCCGGAGCTTCTCTATTACGCTTTCAGCAACTTGATTTCGAATGCCTTCAAATACTCGCCGGAAGGTGGTATTGTTACGCTGGTGACAAAGGTAACGGACGCCTGCGTTGAGATTACAGTTGAGGATCGGGGTGTGGGCATACCACCCGATGAGATTGATCGGGTTCGTGAGCGGTTTTATCGTGGCAGTAACGTCGGCACCCTCCCTGGCACGGGCGTGGGGCTGTATCTTGTCGACCTGATCGTTCGTCAGCATAGGGGCAGTCTCCGAATCGACAGTGAGGTCGGTCGGGGGACACGGATGACGGTGTCCTTGCCGATTGACGGTCCAGGCCCGTCACTGCTGGAGGATACGAGTGAGCAGGATCTTGTGTATCGAGGACGACGACGAGACGGCGAGCCTGCTGGTGGAGGCGCTGAGCGAGCTCGGCTACACGGTTGCGCGCTCACCCGATGGCGAGCAGGGTCTCGCCGCCATCTTATCGGCCCCGCCCGACTTGGTGGTCTGCGATGTGCGCATGCCGCGCATGACTGGATTCGCAGTTCTGGAGCGGGTCGCGGCAGCCGGATCGGCTTTTGCCGAGATCCCATTCGTTTTTCTGACCGCACTCGGGGACCGGGACAGCGAGCTGATCGGGCGGAGGCTCGGTGCTGACGACTATCTGACCAAGCCTATCGACTTTGAGATGCTCGGCGCCGTGATCGAGAACAGGCTCCGGCGTCGATATGACCGGTTCGGGCCACCATCTGACATTCATCTGACCGATCGCGAGCGGGAGATCCTGACCTGGGTTGGGCGTGGCAAGACCTCGTCCGAAATCGCGATTATCCTGGGCATCCGCGAGCGAACGGTCAATTTTCACTGCGATCAGGCCATGAAGCGGCTTGACGTCATTAACCGCACGCAAGCGGTTGCTAAGGCTATCGACCAAGGCCTGATCACGAGGTGACCCGTCCTCGAGGCTCGCCCTCTGTCGTGGCTCCTATGAGCGTCATGTACATTCATGCTGCTGGTTGACGTCCGTATCAGGCCCGAAGTGCAGCCTGGCAATAGTTCGGGCAGCCTTGCCCTCCAGATCCACCAGAACGGCGAATGATTGGGTCCAACCTCATTCTATACGTCGGCCGCAAGGACTGTCAGATCTTGCAGGCTGACACGCTGCTGAATAAGGGCAATCTACTCTGGTAGCGGCGCGAATACTCTTGTTCGCGCGGCTCGACGCAGCAATCATCAAGGAGATTTCCCCATGCGTTCGCTTCGGCTTATGCCTATCACCGCTGTCGCAGACGTGGTTGCGTCCACGATGGCGCAGGCAGCACCCTTCTCTCATCGAGAAATCAACGAAATCCCCTCAAACCACACTGTGGCTGCAAACGCTGACCATCTGTTCGGGATGCCGGCCACGGCGCCCTATGCTCGCTCTGAGCGGTGGCCGTCCTGTGAGCAAGGGCCCCCTTGGTGCGCAGCCGCCGGCAATCCGAACCTGCATTACTATCGCGAAATGCGGGGGCAGCCCTACTAGGCTCCACAACGATTGGGATGAGCGCTATGCTTTACGACCCGTTCATCGCCTTGGCTAAAAGGCTGAGGCAACGCAAACACTGCAGCCTCTACCAGTCCTTTTGGTGCAGGCACAGGAAAAGTGAGCGTTCAATCTGCTGCACGAGCAGTCACTTTGGTAGCTCACTGACTTGCCGCCAATCTGGTGCTACTTCCCGCCAATATGTTCAGAAGGTTACTCCAGGATGAACGCCGGCGCTGAGGCGATAGCCAGATCGATCGAACAAGCGGATTCCGCAGGCCGGTTCGCACTCTCAAAATAGGCTGGAGAGTGCGAACATCGGACCTCTCGCCATCATGCCTGTCGGCACTCCGCCCGCACCTTTTTGACAGGTTGAGAAAGAAGATGTCACGGCACCATGAGCGATCCCCGAACACCCCTGCTGGCAGCGATTACGACCAAATCGAGCGGCAGTTAGTCCGAGCCTATATCCAGCTTGCAATGATTGAACCGGATGAGGATGGCTTCCGATCTGTGGCGCTTGGACGGTTCGGTGACGTAGAGGCTCGACTTACGGAATTACCCCCCAAACCTGCACATTCACCAGTACCACCTTTGTGGCTCGAGGTTTTCTCCTGCACCAGCGGAGCCACGATTGACGGTTGTGGATGTTTCGATCTTGGAGAACACGAACTGGCTGCCGCAGTGGAAATTATCTTCGAGGCAACGCAGCGCAATCAATAGGGCAACTGACAGATGCATGGAGAGCCTGCGAGAGCAGGCCGGGAAAGAGAGCTCGCGGCGAGGTCCCGGAAAGACCATCAGTCAGACAAAACAATCAGCGGTATTTTGACATACTTCGGAACCGCAGGAGCAGTTCCACATTCATTCAAGGTGCCGCATCGTGTGGTGCGATCCCGCAACAGGAATCATGAATGTCATGCCAAGCGACAGTTACAGTCGATTGACCATGTCGTAACGGACCCGCGCAGACGCCTGATTCCATGATCAGCTCACCTGCCGCTGGCCCTCGACGGCTGGTCGAAAGGAAGGTGAGCCATGAACACGGAAATCCGCTTCCTGGCCCAGCATCTCCTGCATGCTGGTCTTTCGCCGCTCAATGCTCGGGACCGGCGCGTGATCGCGCGGGTGGCTCGGCGCATGCACACGGCTCGAAACCTGAATCAAGAGTTTGATGACCGCCTCACCCTGGGTCAGCACCTGGCAGACCGGGTTGCGGCTATCGGCGGCTCCTGGGGCTTCATCATCGGCTTCAGTCTGTTTCTCGGGGGCTGGGCGCTGATCAATACTGTTATGCTCGCCGACAATGCCTTCGATCCTTATCCTTACATTTTTCTGAACCTGCTCCTGTCGATGCTCGCCGCTGTGCAAGCACCCGTCATCATGATGAGCCAGAACCGACAGGCCGCCAAGGACCGGCTTGCCGCGGCAATGGATTACGAAGTCAATCTGAAAAGCGAAACCGAAATCGCGGCCCTGAACGACAAGGTGGACCGCCTCCAGGCCCAGATCGACAAGCTCATAGCGTTGCAGACTGCGGCAAGCTCAAACGCTGGTCTGTCGTTGCTGCAGGAACACCGGGAGCAAGCCGGAACTCCAGGAGGGGCGGGTGAGTATCCCCGCTTCGACCTTGCGGAGGAGCAGGGATCCTTCTGACGGCCTCGGCTTTGCTGACGGCGATGCCACTCGCATCATAGCTTTTGAAGATCGTCAGTCAGGAAAGGATTTTGCCACGACTGGTCGCGCCAGAAAGGGGCAAGCCATGAAAACCCAAGTCGTCCTCTTCTTATTTCGAGGATAACGCAGGCACGAGAAAAGGCCGCGGGAGTTCATGCGGCGGGAGCGGTGAACCGCTCATGCCAGTCTGCTGGAAGCCTCCAACGTCTCACAGCATCCCGTCGATCGAGGGATTGCGCCCGGGTTCCTGAAGAGCGACGACTCTCTTAGAGCGTCTATCAAAACCGTTTGCATTGATTGAAGCAGATGAGGGCGCATCCGAGCGTGGTGAAGGCCAGATGGATGGCCTCGCGTCGTTCATAGCGAATGGTGAGACGGCGGAAGCGGTTGAGCCAAGCCAGGGTACGCTCCACCACCCATCGATATCGTCCCAGGCGCTCACTGTCGTCCACGCCGCGGCGGGCAATTCTGGGCACGATGGAGCGCTGTCGGCATTCCGCGCGGCAGCGCCGATGGTCATAGGCCTTGTCGGCGTGCAGTTTGTCAGGGCGGCGTCTCGGGCGACCCGGTCCATGACGCACCGGCGGCACGGCATCGAGAGTGGTCGCCAGCATGAGGCTGTCGTGCCGGTTGGCCCCGCTCAGGCTGATCCCGAGCGGGGTGCCCGTCCGGTCGACCACAACATGGCGCTTCGTGCCCGGTTTGCCGCGATCCGTCGGGTTCGGGCCGGTGGCCGCGCCCCCTTTTTGGCCGCGATGGACGAGGAGTCGAGCGCGGCCCGGCTCCAGTCGAGTTTGTCGGCATCCGCCAGGCGCTCGAGCAGGATGCGATGCAGTCGCGTCCACACGCCGGCTGCTTGCCAGTCCCGCAGCCGGCGCCAGCACGTCATGCCCGAGCAGCCGATCTCAGCGGGCAGCATCTCCCAGGGAATGCCCGAGCGCAGGACAACGATAATCCCGGCCAGCGCAGCCCGATCATCGACCCGCGGCCGGCCACCGTTGGGCCTGGCCGGTTCAGGTGGAAGGAGCGGCTTAATCACCGCCCACAGAGCATGGGAAACAAGAGGTTTGGCCATGCCAAACCAACGCGCTCACCTCGGTTTTGTTAGGCGCTCTTAAAGCTAAAGACATTAAAGCTAAAGACAATCGTCTGTCAGATATCACAGGCTGCCATTGGTGACCGGGCACCTAATATATCGTCGAAGCAGAGGCCCATTTTCGCATGAGCCTTGGCGATGTTGTCGCTCTAAGGTTGAAGTGTACTCCACTGAGCCAACTCGATGTATTGCACCTCAACCTAGGAACATAGAACACCGGGAGATCGACATGAGAAACTGGAATATTTGGGCGACGAAGCAGATGACGATGCTGTTTCTTATCTTTGTCTTGGCGATTGACGTCGGCGGCGCCGGGACCATGCTTGCCCTTGGTGCAGCTAAGGCTCAAGGGCTGAAGATTGATATTCTCGCAGGACCATAGAAGGAGCCGGACTTCGCCTGCGAGCAAGAAGTTCGCCTCCAGACCGGGCGCTTGATCGTGTAGAGCACAAGGTGGGTTCTGTCACAGACGTGATCCTGGGGTTGTCTGGCGAAAGCCATCAAACGCGGGGGCCCTCCGATCTGATCCGGTCCTCTCCGAATGCATGGGGCAGTTCCACTGTGTCTAGGCATAAGAAGTTTTGAGTAACCATGGCGGGCAAAAGTTCAGGGTACCTGATAAATGTCGGGGCGAGTGGTAAATTCTGATGGCAGTCATCTGGGTGTCAGCAAGGATTCACCCATCATAGGGTGCCGGATGCTCATCTGATCCTAACTCTTGAACGGGGAGCGGAACGCGCCGCGATGAGGCAATCTCAATGATACCTGTAGGTCATTGCCCCGAGCGGGCCCGGCTTCGATCTGGTCCGGCTGCGCCCGCCCGGGACGCAAGAAGGGATTAGCAGAGAACGACACATTGAAAACGGGTCAGGATGCATCCGAAGATCGTGCTCTGGTTCTCCAGGGAGGCGAAGCGCTCTGGTCCTATCAGGCTGGCGTCTACGAGGCTCTGGATGCTGAAGGGTTCCAGCGCGGATGGATTGCGGTCATCTCCATCGGGGCTACCGAGGCGGCTCTGTTTGCAGGCAATCCGCCGAAGGCTGACGCAACTAGGAGCCTTCTCGGATCAGGTGTTCTCGATCGTATCGCTGGGTCGATGAGAAGAGGTCGGGTCATGGAGCCAGAGATCATAGATGATGCTTCAGAAAGCTGGAGTCCGGCTGTTAAACCGAAGAGGCTACGCCCGCTCCGTGTGCTTGGCCCAGGTCTGATCACGGGAGCGTCCGATGACGATCCCAGTGGAATCGCCGCATACAGTCAAGCAGGCGCTCAATTCGGCTATATGCTGATTTGGACGATATTGTTCAGCTACCCGCTCGTCGCGGCAGTGCAGATGATCAGCGCCCGCCCGGGGCGAACGACAGGCTACGGAATTGCGGGCATTCTCCGGCTTCACTATCCGAACTGGTTCCTTCAATTGACTGTGCCGCTGCTGATCGCCAACACCGTCAATCTCGGTGCGGATCTGGGGGCTACGGCAGATGCCACCCACCAGCTTCTGTCAGGTCCACGAGGATCCTACATCCTCTTCTTTGCCGCGGTTTGTGTCTACATGCAGGTGTTTTTGCAATATAGGCAGTATGTAGCAACCCTGAAATGGCTGACGCTGGCTCTCTTCGCCTACTTCGCAGCGGTGGTCACGGCCCACATCGACTGGAGGGAACTCGCGTCCTGTCTGTTTCTTCCAACTGTGCGATGGGAGGAGGACTATTTCCCGCTTGTGGTTGCGGTCTTCGGCACCACCATCAGCCCATACCTGTTCTTCCGGCAATCTATGGAGGAGGTCGAGGACATTGGCGCACACCGGCACCGACACGAACTGATCGATGCTCCAGCGCAGGGTAAGGCTGCTCTGCATTGCATCAGAATCGACACTCTGATCAGTATGGCCCTTGCTAACCTCGTTGCACTTGCAATCATGGTTATGACAGCGGCGACACTGAATGCAAAGGGAATCACTGACATTCAAACTTCCGCTCAAGCCGCCGAGGCGTTGCGCCCCGTTGCAGAGCGCTTTGCGTTCATCGTGTTCGCACTCGGGGTCGTCGGTACAGGCCTGCTCTCGGTCCCTGTTCTGGCGGGTTCGGCTGCTTATGCCATTGGAGAGGCTCGCGGCTGGCCTGTTGGATTCTCCCAACGGCCGATGTAAGCGAAAGCATTCTATGGCACGGTGCCCTTAGCGACTCTGATTGGGACCATCATCGACTTCGGCGGGATCAACCCTATTAAGGCTCTGTTCTGGAGAGCCGTGATCAACGGCGTGATCGCTGTTCCGATCATAATGACCATGATGCTTGTTACATGCCGCTCGGATATCATGGGGCCTTCTGGTCAGGGGACTGTTGCAAGCTGTTGGTTGGATTGCGACGGGTGTAATGGCCGTTGCTGCCCTAGGCATGTTCGTCATGTTTTGTTGAGATAAACTCGAGATGAGAATGACATCGACCAACCTCGGTCCCGCCTATTCCGCACCACCTTTTGCGGTTCGCATGTTTGTCGAACGTAAGCTGCGACAGCATATTGAACGTACCATTTTAGATCATATTGAGATCCTTCAAGCTCAACAAGTTGAGCGCGAATGACTGGCGTATGCATACAGAGCGCGGCCTGTCATACCGTCTGAGCCACGATGGTTAATGAGCCGAGAAGAGTTGGTGCGATGGTCCCATATTTCGCTCCGCCTCGGTCATTGGATTGCCGATCAATCATCTAGGCCTTTCCTTGCCCAGCCGGCATCGCCGAAGCCCCTGTCAGATATCACAGACTGAAATCATGGCAGGGACATCCATCTCCCACTGGGCGCCGTTGTGCGCTCGTTCGCAGACCTCTAGGAGCAATGATTAAAAGAAAGATCCTTAGAGGTATTACGTCTGCCGTGGCTCTCGCAGCGTCGACCACCGCCTTAACGACGCCTGCTTTGTCTTGCCTATCTGGGTCGTTCCCGCCATCATCGCAGTTGGTGTTGGAGGAGTCGGTGTTGGGACTGCAGCAGATGCGGCCAGCGCCCAGACGACAGGGTCGATTGCCGCCTCGCCAGCAGCGGCTCAGACGACAACCCATTACTATGCCCCCGAGGTCAGGGTGCGGAGTGCCTGTCATCCGGCCCATGAACGGGTTGAGGGCGTTTGGCGGCATGTTGAGATTTGCCAATAAAGAGTGAGGCTTGAAAATGACTGCCGCTGGGCGTTTGTCGCCCAGCGGCAGTTTGAACATTCCTTCTTCTCATTGAGCGGGACGACTGGGGTCCGTTGCAAATCCCGACTTGAGCCGCAGCTCGAATTGCAGGGTGCTCCGGCCGGCGTCGACGCTCAGCTCTCCATACTCCCGGCCGGAACCGGCATCGAGAGAAGCTTCCTGATAATCTAAGATCTCATCCCACGCTTCCCAAGCCAATCGCCACGAAGCGTGTACCCTACTGGCTTTTGATGCGCAGGAGGACGACCTTCTTTCCCTCCTTGCGGGCCGTGGCAAGGTCGGCCTTGATATCCGCCGGGTTCGAGACGGCCTTGCCGCCCACTTCGAGGATCACATCGCCCTCTTTGATGCCCTTGGTGGCGGCCGCGCCCGAGGGATCGACATCGACCACGACGACGCCTTTGTCGCCTGCGCCAGGCACAGACGATGCTGGCGCAAGGCGCAGCCCAAGCTGCGAGCCATGATCCGGGTGAGTTTCGGCCTGGGCCGTTTTCTCCTCCGGCTGGGCACCGAGCTGGACGGTCGCCGTCTGTTGCTGGCCGCCACGGAAGTACGTCAGCTCAACCCTGTTGCCGGGCTGGAGCGCGGCGATCCTGCGCGACAGTTCGCGGGCATCGGCCACTGGCTCGCCATTGACCGCCGTGACTA